>JAITDV010000194.1 GCA_031282385.1 Planctomycetaceae bacterium
GTCCCTGAAAAAGTCTTTTTGTTGTTTTAATGGTAGCCAACTTGTTCGCGGCGAGTTCGTTTGAGCATCTGAATGGGTACTCCTTGTCAATTAATTTTGATAATAGACCTTTTCGCTAATCTGTAGGAGACCACCCCTGACCCCTCCGAAGGAGGGGAATATTCGCCTCCGAAGGAGGCGTCCCTTATTCGCCTCACTCGGATGTTTCTTCTTCTTCGCCTCCATCGGAGGCGTATTCTTATTCCCCTCCTTCGGAGGGGTTAGGGGTGGTCTCGGAGGAGTTAAAGGCGGTTTTTAGTTGTAGGTTTTTTGTTGCGTTGATGTATTTTTAGTTTAGAGAAAAAGGTCTAATATCTGCAAGGTTTTAAGGAAAATCTCGGATAAAACAATAACTATATTGCAAATTATAACTCTAAATTGCAACCAGATAAGCCCAGAATTTATAGTACCAAATGACTTTTTCAGGGACAACTAGTTACGCGTATGTATCAAGAATATAGGTAACTATTCAGCTGTGATATTCTTTTGTGCTATGAATTCTCACAACATGCAATTCTGCCATCATGCAAAATCTGAATGTTTTGCCATCCATTGTCCTCAAGAATTTTTTTTACTTTATCTGCGATCATCGGGCTAATTTCCATTAAAAGATATCCACCTGTTTTTATTCTTTTTGCGGCTTGTGGTGTTAGTTTTGCGATTATTTCTGTACCGGTTTCACCTGCTAACAACGCTAACTTTGGTTCGTAATTTTTTATATTGACCGGAAGATTATCATATTCAACAGAACTCACATAAGGCGGATTGCTCACAATAACGTCAAATTTTACATTATCATCAACTTGTTCAAATAAATCCGATTGCACAAAATTTATTTGCCTCAAAACTCCGGCAGATTCCGCATTAATTTTTGCAACTCCCAGAGCTTCAGGTGAAATGTCAATTGCAGTTATCAACAACGATTTCAACTCCCGCGAATAATTTTTCGCTATTGCCACCGCTATCGCCCCGCTGCCCGTACCAACATCACAGAAGCTAATACTACCACTCAATTCTGAATTATCGTTACAATTATTCTTTCTCGCATCCAAAATCTTTAACCTGTCCAAAGTTTCCAGAACCAATTGTTCTGTTTCCGGTCGCGGTATCAGGACATTAGAATTGACCATAAACGGAATCGAATAAAATTCTTTACTGCCTACAAGATATGCCGCCGGTTCGCCTGCACCGCGCCGCTTAACAAATTCACGAAATATCGTCCGTTGTTCTTCAGTTGGTTCGGACGAAAAATTAGTGTAAAGTTCTATACGCTTTATTTCCATCGCTTTCGCAAGAAGAATCTGCGCATCCAACAACGGACTCTCAATACATTTGCCCTTAAAAAAATCCGCCGTCCAATTAAGCAACCGCCCAACCGTCCACTTTTCAGCTTGCTCTCTCATATAAATTAAATCAATCAAAAAAATATTGTTATTAGAACATATCCCAAAAAATAAGAGTTTTCTTAAATTACGAATTTAATATTTATATCATTTCATTCGACTGCATATTTGCAAGAAATGATATACTTGCCGCTCCTAAATTTCAATTTTCAAGATAGTGTTCATGTTTATCAAGTTCCTAAAGTCTCTTTTATTATTTACGCCTCTTACAAAATTAAAACCTAATTTTACAGTGTGAATATTAGACCTTTTCTCTAACATAAAAATACATCAACGCAACAAAAAACCTAAAACAAAAAACCGCCTTTAACTCCTCCGAGACCACCTCTAACCCCTCCGAAGGAGGGGAATAAGAATACGCCTCAGAGAGAGGGGAATAATTCCCCTCCTTCGGAGGGGTCAGGGGTGGTCTCCTACAGGTTAGCGAAAAGGTCTAGTATATTCAGTGATTGTTTTTAAACTGTTCACAATTTAATTTTCCTTACCGTCGTCTGCTTACGTATCGGAAATCAGGCTTTTACGCTCTTGAGTCTCGCGATTTATAGTACGAGCAGTATATTGGTCAAAGAGTCAACTTCTAATTTATTACGATTTAATTTTATTCTCATTTTCTTGCGATTTTTTTGTGTCTTCAATGTAATACAACAAGGCTTCACGTTTGTCGGGTTTGATTTTTAATTCGATGTGTTTCATTTGATCGTCAAGATTGATTGCAATTTCGGCGTGGATTCGGGACTCGGATTTTTTGCCAAGTTGATAAAGAATTATTGCCAAAGCCGTATGTATTGTTGCGTTGTTTGGATAGTATTTTACAGCTTCTCTGTAAATGTCAATTGATGACTCCGCCAACTTTATGTCCTTTAATCTTCGTCCAGCTTCCGCCCGCATATCCGCACAACTATATCGTATCATTCCAGATCGCGGCGCAAGTTTCATCGCTTTTGCTTGAGCCGACTCAACAATTGCATACCATTTTGTGTTGCTCGGATCACGCAAATGGCACAACATCGCCATTCTCGCTAATCGATCTTGAATCATTGCCGAATAAGGATCAGCATTCACTGCATCCAACAACACCAAAACTTGCTCATCAATATCGCCCGCTAGTTCCAATCTATACAAAATATTATTCGAATTCACTACCTGCCGAAAACCAAAAAAATTAACAAATAACACCAAAATAATAAACGTAACAGAAATTACATACCGCAACTTCAATTGTAATTTACCTTCCTCAAGTGTCGTTTGCCGATTTGCAAGAATCGATAAAAAAAGCCAAATCAAAATCGCCATGTTTGTCATTGATATACCACTCGACGCAGAAATATGTACAAATAACACAATTATCACAACCAAAATCAACGCCGACGGAATCCGCTCAAACTTGCCAATATCAATAAATCCAAACAAAAGAAAAACAACCGTTGACGCTAACAACGAATCAAAACCAAGAGGCGACTCCGAATACAAAGATAAAAAAAACGCAAAATAACAACCAATCAATCCGCCAATAAAATAAGGAAACGTCCAACCTAACTGTTGTTGATGTTGATTTAATTCGTTCTGTATTTTTTTATCTACAGTCTCTATTGTTTTGTTTGTTATCTCTGTTGTCTTGTCTCGAATTCGGCAACAAATCAAACCAACCGCCAAAACAAAAATCAATACCGACGGAATTCCACAATTCGACGCAATCTCAAAAACAAAATTATGCGGATCAGATATCTCTTCACTTGAAATCGGCAATTTGTAACGAGTATAAGTATGCTTAAAATTGCCCGTGCCGCAGCCCAAAACCGGATAATCACGAATCATACCCAACGTTGCCGTCCAATATTCCAATCTAAAACCGAACGATTTTTTGGCGCCGCTAATTAAATCTTTGCCCGACGTCATACTGACCGCTGCTATTGCCGCAATCAGAATTATTGTTACGATAAATAAAAATCGTTTTACTGTCTTGCCAAGTCTGCGTTTAACCAACAAAAACGCCAGCAGCACAAATCCCAATCCCACCGCTACAAAACCGCTACGGCTCTTCGCCAACACAAAACCCACAAATAACATCAACGTAAATATTCCAAACACTATATGATGCAAATAATCGTATCGAAAACACATTAGAATCCGACGGCGTAAAGATATTAAATCGGACTTGCCGCGAGATAAGCCTGCGCGCGTTTCCGAAAATTTATGCGCAAACAATTTAAAAAACGTAATCGGGTTGTTATCGGATTTATGTATCGATTGACCTAGCGTGTAAATTCCCAAAATAAAAATTAAACAACAACCAAGGAAACCACCAAGAGTATTGCTGATCGAATACGTTCCTACAGGCAATGCCGTTATAAGACGTGAATAAACCATATCCCATGCCGGAGTTCCGGGTTCAAGTGTAGGGTCTGCTTGTTTTACTAATTTGATCGGGTCTTCTTTGATGAGTTGTTTTATTGTAGGAATCTCGACAAATTGCTGATAAATTGCCAAAACGGATTCTGTAGAAGCGACTGCAATTACTATACCAAAAATTACAGCAACTACTTTTATATCGTGAAGCAATTGTCTGAAAACAAACCACGCCGACAAACAAAGAATCCAAACAGAAAACATGTTAAACGTAGGACGCGGCGCACCGCCGTTAAACAAATTCCAGATTGTTGACAAGAACACATAAAAGAAAAATAAATAAACCGCAATATCAATAGGTCTAAATACCAATCTCATCGCTTTACGCTTGAAAATAATCGGCGCAGAAGTTAAACCAACAGCAAAAATAAGCCATAAAATCGCAGGAAAATGAACTATCCCGCTACGCTCATTCAAATCGCCGGAAAGAAATAACGTCATCGAAACAAGCCCCGAAATAATCGCTCCACTATACCAACTAACTCCAAAATAATCCGAAGCGGAATTCGAATCATTTGAATTATTGGGGGCAAGCTCATTGTTGTTATTACACGAATGAGATTTTGTATTATCCAATGATAAATTTCGAATCCGCGAAATACGTGATTTCTTGATCTGTTCCGATTTGTTACTCATGCTAATGCCAAGTATTTTATTTAATGGAATTGTTCACTCATGAATTTTTGATAATATCCGCCGGCTTAATCATACTGCTCGTACTATAATTGCCCGTACCATAAATTGCGCAACTCAAAAACGTAAAAGTCTGCTTTCTGATAAGTAAACAGACGGCGTCAAAATAAATTTAAGGTGTGAACAGTTTAAAATTAATTTTATTCGATTTTGTTTTTTAAGATAATGTTCATTTGTTCTCAAAGTCAATTTTGTTATTAGGTACTTCTAAAAACTCATTCTGTCCACGAATTTTCACAAAAGATCACGAATTAAATAATTTGTGCAAATTTGTGTCAACTCGTGGATAAAATAAATTTATTGTCTAAACTTGTCAATCCTGAAAATTTTGATAGCTCTGTAAAAAATAGTTTTTTAGAAGTTGTCTGAAGTAAAAAAATTTATAACAGAATTGTGACAACTATTCGCAACTACACAATGCAATAGCAAAAGCAACAGCGTAGGCTTCGCAATGAGTGATGCTGATTTGAATTTCATTTATGCCGAGATTATTTGCGATTTTGTTTGCGCCGTTGTGTAGGTTTATAATTGGTTTTCCGCCGGATTGATTTACGACTTCAACATCTGTCCACGCAATACCGGAAATCCAACCCGTTCCCAATGCTTTTAATACAGCTTCTTTTGCTGCCCATCGACCGGCGTAATGTTGATTTGAGTTTTTGCGGCTGGAGCAATATTGATTTTCCAAATCAGTAAAAACCATCCGCACAAAATTATCCCGATGCCGTAATAACATCCGACTAATCCGCTCACACTCAATTATGTCAGTACCTATTCCAATAACACGCATTTTAAAATGTCCCTTATTAAATTCGTAACATTCAGTGAATCGAGTATCGCCTAATAATTTATTTTTTGCCAAAACAAACATTGAGATCACTGACAACAAAAAAAATTTTTATATCGAAATACATTTGGACTAAATATTTTATTTGTATTCAAAAATAATTCTCCCGATGATCTCTGTATTAAATTTTGAAATAATATTATCAGAGTTACTTTAATTCTTAAAATTTCAAATTTTTTCTCAATATTACAGAATCCCCATCTAAAACCGGCGAGATTGTAAATCGCTTTAAGTATCTTGTCCACTGGCTCAAAATATATCAAAGTAAATGTTCGTAAATTTATGATTACGAATTTCAAATTTCAAAATTTCGAAATTTCGAGTCCCAAAATTACGAATTCCTAAATTTAAACTGTTCGCACTTTAAATTTCCTTTACCTTCACCTGCTTACCAATCGTAAAGCCGGCTTTTACGATCTTGAGTCCAACAATTTATAGTACGGGCAGTATGGACCATCCCCCTACTTGAATAGGTCTGTTTAATCTTGTAGAATTCGCCGCCTTATTGAATTTCGTTGATTCGGTAATGTTGCAGCTGGCTCTCCGGCGTGTAAGTTTGGTTGGGGCGGCTCTGATTTTTCGTAACAAAAAACAGTATCAAAAAAATAGAAAGGGGTAACATTTATGACCAAGTACAATGTTTCGGACATTCGTAATATCGTTCTTTGCGGACACGGAGGTTCAGGTAAAACGACTCTTGCCGACGCAATACTTAACGAAACGGGTATGGTCAAAAAACTGGCAAGTGTTGACGACGGGACAAGTATATGTGATTTCGATGAAGAAGAGAAGTTGCATAAATACACAATAGAATCAAGCGTTATCCATTTTGAACACAATGGACAACTATTTAATTTGATCGATACTCCTGGCTATCCTGATTTTATAGGTCAGACAATCGGTGCAATTTGGGGAGTCGATACCGCAGCAATCGTGATCAACGCCTCCGCAGGAATCGAAGTAAACACCCGCCGCGTTTTCGCCGAAGCTAAAAAAGCAAATCTCGGACGAATTATTGTCCTAAATAAAATGGATAGCGAAAACGTAGATTTCAAAAAATTAATCAAACTAATCCAAGATGTATTCGGAAACGAATGCGTACCGCTAAATGTTCCCATCGGACAAGGACACGATTTCAAAGGCGTAATAAGCACTCTCAACTTGCCCGCCAATACCGACGGCACTATTGAAGATCCGCAAAAATTACATGAAGCTTTGATCGAAACTATTGTTACCGCCGACGACGCCGTAATGGAAAAATACCTCGAAGGAAATTTGCCAACCCAAGAAGAAATCGCATCATTAATGAAACAGGCAATTCTTGACGGAACTCTTGTACCGATAGTTTGCGTGTCGAGTAAAAACCATTGCGGTTTGAATGAACTGCTTGATCTGTTTTCAATATGTTGCCTGTCGCCCGATATGATTCAACGCAAAGCAAAAGACCAAAATGGAGACGAAATAATAATCAAAGCAGACCCTACAGCTCCGCTTATTGCGCAGGTTTTCAAAACGCGTATTGATCCGTTTGTGCAAAAATTGAACTTTATCCGTATTCACAGTGGTACGATAAAAAATGGTCAGACTATACAAATCTCAACCGGACGCCGCGGTGTAAAAGTTGCGCAACTATTTCTAATGCAGGCAAACGAAACTAAACCAATCGACGAAGCAACTGCAGGAATGATCGTCGCTGTCGCCAAATCAGAAGAACTTGTAACTTGTACATCTCTTGGTGATTTTGTGATGAATGATTTTCCTTTCCCTACTCCGATGGTCGGTCTTGCAGCTGCGCCAAAAAGTCGCGGAGACGAAGCGAAGTTGTCCGGCGCTTTGGCAAAAATTACTCAGGAAGATTCTACTTTCGTCTGCCAACGTAACGAACAAACAAAACAATTGGTAATTACAGGAATGAGTGAGTTGCATTTGCAGGTAATTCGTGAACGGTTGAAACGGCGGGATAAAGTCGAATTGGATACGAAAGAGCCGAAAATAGCATACCGCGAAACTATCCAAACAAACGCTGACGGCATGTACAGACACAAAAAACAATCCGGCGGAGCAGGTCAGTTTGGCGAAGTACATATTAGAATGTTTCCATTCCCAAAAGGAACAGACCCAGCAGAATTCGCCAACAATAAAGCACAATTCCCTTCTATGAAAGATTTCCATTACGACCCGGCAATAAATTTTCTTTGGATAGATTCAATTGTCGGCGGTGTTATACCATCAAATTTTTTCCCTGCTATTGAGAAAGGTTTCAAGGAAAGAATGAACAAGGGAGTTATTGCAGGTTATCAGGTGCAAGATGTTTGTGTAGAACTTTATCATGGTAAATATCATGATGTTGATTCAAATGAACACGCTTTCAAAACTGCCGGTTCAATGGCTTTCAAAGTAGTTTTCCAAAAAGCAAAACCATCTATTTTGGAACCAATAGTAAAAATGGAAATTACAGTACCGATGGCAAATGTTGGTGATGTAAACAGTGATTTACCAAATCGACGAGGCCGCCCGCTCGGAATGGAAGACGCAGGCGGAGGAATGCAAACAATCTCTGCCGAAGTACCTTTGGCCGAAGTTATGACATACAACCGAACTTTGGCAAGCATAACAGGCGGACAAGGAAGTTACAGTATCGAATTCCTACGTTACGATGTAGTACCTGGCAACATTCAACAACAAATCATCGCCTCCGCAGAACTCGCCGAAGAAGAAGAGTAGTAAAATTTCACCTCATTTGCTTGAAAATAACATTTCAACTAAAACAATTCAAAAAAATTTTTATTTGCAAACAAATTAACAAATTTTAAACCGCTCACACGTTAAATTTCCTGTAATTATTCAGATGCGGAAGTCAATTGTTTAGGAAAAGGAGTTAGGGGTTACGGAATAAACGAAGTAGACAAAAACACTACATTCTAAAGTAAACAACCCTTATTCATCCAATTTCCATTAGTAGCAGACAACGCCAAAAATTCGCCCTTATGCACTTATTCTTTCAATGGTAATATCAAAAAAACATAAGGGCATAAGGACGCGTTAGGGGGGAATTTTAAACTGTTCACACTCTAATTTCGTTTATCTTCGCCTGCTTATCTATCGAAAAGCAGGCTTTTACGTTCTTGAGTCCCGCAATTTATCGTACGAACAGTACATTTGTTAAAAATAAAATTGGAGGTAAAAATATGATTTTGATTAAGAAATGTTTTTTTGTAACGTTAATTACTCTTGCAATAGTTATTCTTGCTAATTTTGCTATAGCTCAAAATAATCCGGCGCCGTCTAAACCTGAACCTAAAGTTCAACATATTGCCGGTCTCAATGCGAAATTTATTGTTGCGCTAATTGATG
>JAITDV010000195.1 GCA_031282385.1 Planctomycetaceae bacterium
AAATCAGCAACAATGAACTAAAAAAAGTTGCAATAACCCAAGACGATTTTCTCGGAAATTGGAACTATACCATTCAACCAAATAAAAATAAAAAATAAGTAATGTTATTTGCGCACGCCTACTTAACGTCTGAAGGCGCACGAACAAGTTTCATTTGCAAACCAGAATCAAAAAAATTCATAATTAAATTCCTCTATAAATAAATTTTATTTTTGTCAAGAAATATAAAAAATTAGTAACTATTCAGTCGTGTGTTTTTTATTGAACATATTCAATATCAACAATTAAATAATTTTGCGTTGAGGCTTTTTTACTTTATATTTTGATTTCGCCTCAAATGGGCAATGCAGAAATTTGTTGCGCTATTTAGCACTGTCATTTCGGAACGAAATACATTGTCAAATTTTATACTCGCGGCTGAATGGTTACTTATTTTTCTGAGGCACAGTATAAAACAATGATCAACATAAATCAATCATCAATAAATATAGTTATCTGTCTTTCAATGGCGTTTCTGTCTGTTTAGTTTTTATTTCCGAACATCTAATCCCTAACCTATTTTCCCTAATCAATTGAATCACACAACCGAATAGTTACTCGCTAATTAACATTACCAAAATTGCAAATGATAAGATGATGAAATACTGTAATTGTAACAGTTACTGCGTTGTTGTCAGTTTTCATGTCTGTTAGATTGTTCTTTTTGTTTTTTTGTATTATAATTCCCACTCTTTTGTGTTGTGTTTAATAATGTACGTGTTTAATAATTTCGGTGTACATTAGGATTATTAAACTGTGGACGGTTTAATTAAATGCACGAATGATAGATACGAAAATTTCAGTAAATGGTTACAAACAAATTGACGAATTAAAAAGGAGAATAAAATGTTACGTTACAGTTTAACTTTTTTGTTTTTTTATATTGTATGCGGTATGACGTCGGCGGTTATTTTGTTTGCACAGCCGCCCAATAACGGAGCTGTTGCGCCGTCGCAGCAATTTAACAACCGCAATTTCCCAAATTTAAGAATTCCACCCGATATGTGGACTACTCTTGGACGTTCTTACAGTAATGCGTTGGACAAAGGATTGATGGGATCGCTAATGATTTTTGAGGGTTCGCGCAAAGAAGAATTGCGAAACTCTTTGGAAATTACTGACGTACAACTCAAAGAAATTGAAACATTAAGAACAGCCGCACAAATGCGCCTTTTAACAAAAATTCCCGACTTGATCAAACGTTTCAACGACAAAAATGAAAATAACTTACAAGCAATCCAAACAGATATTGAAACTGACATCCAGAAATTTATCGACAAAATGAATTCAATCACAACCCCCGAGCAACAATCAAAAGCAAAAGAATTTGTTTTTCAGGTAACCGGCGGATTAAATTCTCCGTTTATCGGTAAAGATACTTTAGACTTATTCAACTTTACCGAAGAACAACGCGAAAAAGCTGAATTGATCATCGAACAAGCACGAGCCGAACGCGATAAAAAAATCGAAGATTTGTTAAAACTTTTTGGAGAAAGAAACAAGAAAGATATTACAAGAGATGAAATCAACGAAATCAGAAAAAAACGTGAAGCATTGTTTGCTGAAATTATTGCAATCGGTAAAAAAACCGGAGACAGACTCAAAGGTTTTTTGAACGAACAACAACGTAAAAAAGCTGAAGACTTGATCGCAAACACACCAAAATTTTTGCCAAAATTACCCGGACTAAACAGAAATTCTGAATCGCCTTATATTCCCAATCCGGATTCTTGGAAACCCGGTCAAGGCGTTCCTGACGATGAAAAAAAACATGACAAAACCAGAAAAATTTTTCCTCGTCAAAATTCCGAAAACAAAGAATAAAAAATATAACTATTCAGTTACATGATCCCTGCAATCCGATTGTTTAGAGATTAGGGAAAGAGTGAATCGTGGAATTGGGAATTGAATGAAACATGCGGCGTAATTTTCGGTTGGTAACAATTTAAATCGGAGACTGTTGAGTGGGTGAATTTGGTTTTGTGAGAGTTGGAGCGGCGATTCCATCTGTTAGGGTTGCGGATTGCGGATTTAACGTACAAAAAATCTGTGAGTTGCTTTATCGGGCAGTTGAACAAAAAACGCAAATAGTTGCTTTTCCTGAATTATCCATAACGGCATATACGTGCGGCGATTTATTTTTCCAACGTACATTGATTGAAGAATCTGCCAATTCGATTCGTGTTTTATTGAGTATGACATGTGAGTTGCCGATTTGTTTTATTGTTGGTGCGCCGGTTTGTAATAATTCTAAATTGTACAATTGTGCGGTTGTTTGTTTCGGCGGTAAGATTTTGGGAATTGTTCCGAAGGAATTTCTTCCGAATTATTCTGAATTTTATGAGAAGCGTTGGTTTCAATCGTATCATTCTGACAATTTACCGTCGAATATTATTTATGCGGGAGAAGTTGTTCCGTTTGGTGCAAATATTCTTTTTGATTTTTGTAACGGAAAATTTGCGGTTGAGATTTGTGAGGATGTATGGTCGGTGATTCCTCCAAGTTCGTATCATGTTCAAGCTGGTGCGTCGTTGATTTTTAATATTTCGGCAAGCGATGAATTGATCGGTAAACGTCAATATGTTAAATCGCTTCTTTCGCAGCAATCGGCACGTTGTCAATCGGCTTATATTTATACGTCGGCTGGATTTGGCGAATCGACGACGGATGTTGTTTATACGGGCAATGCTTATATTTATGAGAATGGTAAATTGTTAGCGGAGTCGGAGCGGTTTCAAATTGATGAGCAATTGATTATTAGTGAAATTGATATTGAGTTGTTGGAGAGTGAGCGGCGTAAGAATACGACATTTATCTGCAAGCCTGTTGTTGATGTGAATAAATGTTACGAAAAAGTTGAAGTAGTTTTTGAATCGTGCGGCGAGTTTAATCAATTATTGCGGTTTGTGAATCCTGCGCCGTTTATTCCAACTGCGAATAATTATGACGAGAGTTGTGATGAGATTTTTTCTATTCAAGTTTCAGGACTGGCGAAACGTTATATTCATACTGGGGTCAAGTCTTTGATTTTGGGAGTTTCAGGCGGTTTGGATTCGACGCTTGCATTGTTGGTGTGTGTCAAGATGGCGGACAAACTTGGTCTTTCGCGCCGTGTGGTTTGCGGTGTAACGATGCCGGGTTTTGGAACGTCGGAACGAACTCATACAAATGCAATTCGTTTGATGGAATTGCTTGGAATTGATTTTCGGAATATTAGTATAGTTGCTGCGTGCGAGCAACATTTTAACGATATTTCGCATGACTTGTCGGTTTGCGATATAACTTATGAAAACACGCAAGCGCGTGAGCGGACGCAGATTTTAATGGACTTGGCGAATCAGATGAGTGGAATTGTTGTTGGCACGGGCGACATGTCGGAGTTAGCGTTGGGGTGGGCGACTTACAATGGAGATCATATTTCGATGTATGGAGTGAATACCGGTGTGCCGAAAACGTTGGTGCGTTATTTGGTGCAGTGGGTAGCGGATAATCAAGTAGAAGAAGCGGCAAGAGGCACATTGTATGATATTCTTGACACGCCGGTGAGTCCTGAGCTTTTACCTAAAGATTCACGCGGCGGGATGACGCAATTTACAGAAAATTTAGTTGGACCTTATGAGTTGCATGATTTCTTTTTATTTTATGTGTTGCGTTATGGTTTTTCGCCGTGCAAGATTTATTTTTTGGCGAATAATGCGTTTTGTGGGAACTATGACAAAAAGACGATTTTGAAATGGTTAAAAATTTTTTACCAACGTTTTTTCAGTCAACAATTCAAGAGAAGTTGTATGCCGGACGGAGTCAAAGTCGGCGCCGTCAACCTTTCACCTAGAGGCGATTGGCGAATGCCGAGTGACGCTTGTGTTAAATTATGGTTGCAAGAAATCGAACAAATCGAAATTTAAATTGTGAACAGTTTATTAAGATGGCGTTCATGTTTGTTATGTCCGTAAATTTCTTTTTTTTGTAATTGATGTTTCTTATCAAAATCAAACAGAAATTTAATGCGTGCGGAGAAAGTGTTAAAAACTACGTATCAACTACAGAGAATGTTGAGATCGTATTGCTGTGTGCTGATTGTACTATAAATTGCATGACTCAAGAGCGTAAAAAACCTGATTTCCGATAAGTAAGCAGGCGGTGGTGGTGAAGGAAATTTAAAGTGTGAACAGTCTAAATTTTTTAACAATTAATACGGGGGACATTTTTTGTACAAAAAAGAATTGATTAACCGTTATACGCGATTTAATAAATACAAGATTTTGTCATTTTTGGTTGTGTTGTTATTGTTACCGGTATTGTTTTGTGTGTCGCTTTCAATTGGCTCGGCTTCGGTTCCGATTTGGGAAACGATAAAGGTTCTTTTTGGCGGCGAAGTTGACGAGCGTTTTGTGCGTATAATTTTGAACATTCGATTACCTCAATCAATTGCGGCGTTACTTGCCGGTGCGGGGTTATCGATAGCCGGAGCGACAATGCAAGGTGTATTACGTAATCCGCTTTGTTCGCCGTTTACGCTTGGAATTTCCAGTGCGGCGGCGTTTGGGGCAGCGTTGACGCTTTTGGTTGTCGGCGGCAAGATAGTTGCGCAAGATAACACAGTTATCAATATTGGTCTATCTCAAAGTGTAATTGCCGGCGGTGCTTTTTTGTTGTCGATTTTGACGTGTGTGATAATTCTTTTACTTGATCGGTTGTGTGGTTCGCGTGTGGAAACGATTATTTTGCTTGGTGTTGCGTTTAGTTCTCTTTTTACGGCGGGTTTGATGTTTTTACAATATGTTGCGGACGAGTCGCGATTGGCGGCGATTGTTTATTGGACGTTTGGCGACACTGCTCGCGGAACGTGGAGTACTATTGCGATTATGGCAAGTTGTACAATTCCTGTTGCAATTTATTTAGTCAGTCAATCGTGGAATTACAACTCGCTTTCTTTAGGTGAAGAGACGGCTCGAAGTTTGGGTGTGTCGGTACGGCGGGTTCAAGTGGTAACGATGATATTGTCATCTTTTCTTACGGCGGTATTGGTGTCGTTGCTTGGGATAATTGGGTTTGTTGGATTGGTTGTGCCGCATCTTTCCCGGCTTATTGTTGGTTCGGATTATCGTTTTTTGTTACCGTTTTCGTTGGTGTTTGGCGGTTTTTTGCTTTTATTTGCGGACATGGCGGCGCGTGTAATACTTGCGCCGCGGGTTTTGCCGGTATCAATTTTGACTGCATTTATTGGTGCGCCGATTTTTATTTCGTTATTATTGGGAAGGGGCGGGAGGGTGCTGTGATGTTGCGGGTCAATGAGATTTCGTTTCGGTATAAAGATAATACGGTTCTGGACAAGATTTCTTTTACGGCGAATCGCGGTGAGATAATTACGATTCTTGGTCCCAATGGTTCAGGCAAATCGACGTTATTGCGTTGTTTGGGCGGATTATTGTCGCCGTGTGCGGGCGGGATTTATGTGGATGGCAAGAAGCTGGACAAAATATCGGTGAAGACAATGTCGCGTTGTGTCGCTTATGTTCCGCAACGTATTGAGACATCGATGATGGTTGTATTTGATGCGGTAATTCTGGGGCGGCGACCTTATTTTGGTTTAATGCCTTCGGCGGCGGATCTGGATTTGGTGGAGTCAATGATTTATCGGTTTCAACTTGAGACGATAGCTGATAGGGCAATAAATCAATTGAGCGGCGGGGAAGTGCAGAAGGTTGCGATTGCGCGAAGTTTTGTTCAAGAGCCGCAATTATTATTGTTGGATGAGCCGACGAGTATGTTGGATTTGAGGAATCAGGTGGAGTTGTTGATGTTGTTACGGCAATTTGTATCGGAGAGAAATATTACTGCGGTTCTTTGTATGCATGATATTAATTCAGCAATGAAATATACCGACAGATTTTTACTTTTGCGCAAAGGACAAATCATTTTCGACGTAAAAAAAGATAACTTAACCGCAGAAATGATCGAATCACTTTACAATCTACCTGTAGAAATCCACAAAATAAACAACTCAAACTTCGTCACAGAAAAAATGAGTTCTGAAAACATACGACTGAATAGATACGATTCAATAAATCATAGCAATTAATGTTTTTTCTGTCTTGCATAACGGAATAAAACAAAAGTAAATGTCTGTTCATAAACATTACCTTTATAATTGTCTATACTCTGTAATAAAACAGCACGTTCACGATCAACTTTGTGTGTCCAAACACCTGAGTTTATAATTGTATACGGGCTTTTGTTGTCTATCGTAACCGATGAATTTGTCCAATTTGGACGGTCTTCAGGTTGCCGCAGAAAATCTATTAAGTATGCGAAATCTAAGTGAAAATTATCAACATTACCTATTTTCAAATCTTTATTAAACGGCGCACAATCAACATATTTCTCCTCCTCGATATAACAAAAATCACAAAATCAGATATTTTCTCACCATGAACCTCAAAGCCACCGGAGTGAACGGACTTTTCCCACCGTTTTTTATCACACCAACGAAAAGTATTGCGGGAAACAATTCTTTGCTTAAAAGACTGCGTACTGTCAGAAGGTCTATCTTTTTCAAAAGAAATCGGATCAACAAATCTATCCAAAAAATGATCAGATAAATCGTCAACTAAGTTTTTGTCAAGTTCATGAATATATTGTAACACTTCCTCATGTGTAAATTTTTTCAAATGTTCAAACGAAGCAAAACATCGGCGGTACTGAACTTCTAAATTGACAAATACGGCAATGTCGGCATCCCATTTGGTAATAAGTTTTTTATAATTTCCGATTCAGATGATTTCAAAGTCACAGCTTCCTTGCCGTACAACAACAAAACATTAGACCTTTTCTCTAACCTAAAAA
>JAITDV010000222.1 GCA_031282385.1 Planctomycetaceae bacterium
ACTATTAACTTTACCGACATATCATCCTTAACAAAACAAAAAAATTCAGTAATAATAAATCAACTTGTAAGCACGCGAACCGAAAGCGGCGTTACAAAAAAAATTGACCTGAACCCGCAATCAGGGATCGGAACCGCCGCCAAAAGAAACGTTCCCGTTACTCCAATTATGAAATGATTAATTTTAAACTGTTCACAAACTTTTTATTAAACAGTTCACACTTTAAATTTCGTTTACCTTAGCCTGCTTATCCATCAGGAAGCAGGCTTTTACGTCCTTGACGTTACGCAATTTATAGTACGAGCAGTATAGACCTTTTCCTTAATCTAAAATTCATAATAGACCTTTTCGATAACCTGTAGGAAACCACCCCTGACCCCTCCGAAGGAGGGGCTAGGGGGTCTCGGAGAAGTTAAAGGCGGTTTTTCGTTGTAGGTTTTTTGTTGCGTTGATGTATTTTTAGGTTAGAAAAAAGGTCTAATGTACAAAATTTAATCAATCATAAAAATAAATATTTTCGATTTATTTTGCTACTGGTAAATCATTGATGTCTGTCGTGTAACATGGCGAAATCATGTTGCGGTGTGCACGCCATGCGGGTTGGTGTATTCCTTCGACACCGAAAAATACAGTACGGCGTCCAAATTTTCGGTTTATTTCGTCAAGTGAATTCATAAGCCTGTTTTCCGTTTCTCTTCGTTCTTGCGAATATGATTCATTTTTATCAAATAAAAATTTTTGAGAATCTGCAAGTTTCATATCAATCAAATTGAGTAATATTACAGTTGCTTTTTTGTATTGCATACGCGGAACAAAAATCCGTTTAAGTCCGTTTCGTACAGCTGCAATAATTTCCATCGTATTTGATGTAGGTTTGACAAACGAAATTGCAATACCGTTTGAATAATAATCTTCTTTATTTTTTTTGAATCTGTTTGTATTTACATGAACATAAACGGCAGACGCAACAGTTCCATCGGCTCTTGCATTCTCCGCCGCACGAATAGCAAATGCAACTGTTGCTTCTTCCAACTCATCAAAACGTGAAATAGTTTCGCCAAAAGAACGCGACACTTGAATACTTTTACGCGATTGCGGAACGTCAACTTCAAAACAAGTTTCTCCGCAAAGTTCGCGTACAGTTTTTTCTTGTACAATAGAATAATTCTTACGTATCCACATTGGATCAACCAGACTCAACTCATACGCTGAACGAAGTCCAAGCCGTCGAAAAGAAACAACCAACCGACGACCAATTCCCCAAACATCACCAATATCGAATTTTTGTAACGCCTTTATTCGCTCCGCATCGTCCTGCAAACAATAAACCGCCATACCTGCATTTTTCGTAATCTCATTAGCAACTTTTGCCAATGTCTTTGTTGCCGCAATTCCAACAGAAACAGGAATTCCTGTCCAACGATAAACTGTTGCCGCAATCGAATGACCGAATTCATTCAGATCGTTTATCGCCATACCGGAAAGATCAAGAAACGCTTCGTCAATAGAATATATCTCAACTACAGGACAAAAATTTTCCAACGTATGCATTACCCGACGGCTTAAATCCGAGTAAAGTGTAAAGTTGGACGAAAATACAAATAGACGTTTTTGTTGTGCGAGTTGCTTAATCCGAAAGAATGGTTCGCCCATTGCAATTCCGAGTTGTTTTGCTTCTTTTGATCGCGCAACAACAACACCGTCATTATTGGAAAGTACCACTACCGGTTTGCCAATTAAATCAGGACGAAATAATCGCTCACACGAAGCAAAAAAACTATTACAATCAACCAATGCAAACATGTCATTACTTTTTTTTTGAACTGTTCATACTATAAATGCATGACTCAGGAACGTAAAAGCCTACTTTCCTATATAGGTAAGCAGGCGGCGGTAAATGAAAATCAAGTGCGAACAGTTTAATAAACATACGACTGAATAGATACATTTTTTTCTTTTACGTTTTTGTAAAAGTGCTATTACAATCCCATGCTCCAGATATTTTTTCTTGCGTTTTTTGCGTTGATTTCGGCATTTTTAAATCGTTCTTTTGCGGTATTTGAGAAGTTGTATTGTAGTCTTGCTCTCGCCAATCCTTCGTAGATCAGAGCTTCGTTTAACCAAATTTCACCTCTTGGAGTTTTGACGTAAATCATAGCTAGGTTTCGTCCGTATTTATCGATTCTATCACCGTCGAATGTTATTCGTACTTGATTTCCATTTGCTGCAATTATTCTTTTTGTGAAGTTCATTGCCTTATCGGCGTAGGGTTCGGTGGGTTTGTTTTGTTTTGCGGTTTCGGGCGTGTTTGCGCCGATGAAACGGATACGATATTTTTGTCCAGTGTTGTCAATTATGTCTATCGTATCTCCATCAACAATATGTGAAACATGCCAGATTCCTTCACGCAACTTGCTTTGTTGTTGCGACCTATATGGCGAAGTACGCGAATTTGCATCGTTATTGTCAAAAAAAATATAACCAACAACTGCCGCAATAACAATAATTAAAGAAAGCAACGCTTTTTGACTTTGATTGAGTTTTAGTAATCGGCTAAGATTGTTTACGATTGTTCGGTTTCTATAGTTATTTGAACGTGATCGTCTCATAAATTTTTCTCCTAATTTCAAACTATTATTATTTGAGCTTTGGGCAACGGTATAATACAAAATCCGCGTAAATAACACAAGATCAAAACCGCAACAAGAACTTCCGCCCTATGTATTTTAAACTTTTCACACTTTAAATTTCATTTGCCTTCGCCTGCTTACTTATTGGAAAGCAGGTTTTTACGCTTTCGAGTCCCGCAATTTATAGTACGAACAGTATAGAACTTGTCCACAAAAGCAGATTTGATTATGTGTTCATGTTTGTCATGTTCTCAAAGTTGTTTTTACCTCCATGTTCTTTACATTTTTGACAAAAACAAAAAAAAACTAAGATTCAACTAATATATTACGTTATCTTTTCCAGTCTATTATTTCGAGTTCAACATTATTATTGAAGCTGCTGATGTGTACTTTGAAGGCGACGTCCAAAGGGCGATCATACGGTTTCATTTCTTCAAGCCATTCACTTCTTGAAAACGCAACTCCGCGTAATTGGACGCCGTTTTGTGAAAAAACTGCAGAGAAATGTTTTCTATTTTCATCTTTGCCCATTAATTTAGGATTATTAACGTAAACTTTTTTTGCCATGAAAATGGGTTGTGTGTTGCCATTGCCGAATGGTGCGAGTTGTGTTATTTGTTCAACAGTTCTTTTCGTAAACGCGCCCAAAGGAAATTCACCATCAATAAAAATTTCCGCGATACGGTCTTCTCTGTCAATATTCATGTCGGCGTAATCGCAAAACATTGCTCTAAATCCGTCAAGTTTTTTCTTCTCCAACGTTACGCCGGCTGCACTTGCGTGTCCGCCAAAACGCAATAGAAATTCATCGCACGCTTTCATTGCCGCACACAAATCAAATCCAACAACACTGCGTGCCGACCCAACTGTTTCTACCGAACTTGTTCCCATTTTTGCGGAACTGAAAATCACCGCCGGACGATGATACTTGTCAACTAAACGCGACGCAACTATACCAAGAACTCCCTTATGCCAATCCTCACCTTCCAAAACAAACGCTGCGTCCGATTCGTAACATTTGTCAATTATTTGTTGTTCTGCCGATTTAAATATTTCACGTTCTAATTTTTTGCGCGATTCATTCAGTCCGTCAATATATTTAACAAGCTCCGCTGCCCGCAACTCATCCTCCGTCATCAATAATTCTACCGCCAACATCGCTTGCCCCAATCTGCCTGCCGCATTTAATCGCGGCACAACTTGAAACGCAACAAACTCCGAATTCAACTCCGACTTGCCCTTTTGAAAATTTGAAACCGCAAGCAATTTACGCAAACCAACCGACGTCGTCGGTAACGTAAGATATTGCAAACCCGAACGTACTATCGCGCGATTCTCATCAATCAAACGAACATAATCCGCAACTGTTCCCAACGCCGCAAGTCCAACCATTTCGATCAACTTATTGCGAAATTTATCAGAAACTTTACTGCCAGGTCCGTCCGCCGCAAGTTGGCAAACTCCCCACGCAACCTTCAACGCTACCGCCGCTCCGCAAAGTTCCGTAAATGGATAAGTACAGGATAATTGATCTCTAGTTAGATTTTTCGTTACAGAAATTGGAGAGTCAAAATCATCTGACACAGAATTGTTTGAAGCAGAATTATTGGACAAAGAAGTTGCAGATGTATCGTGTGATAAATTGCCCGGCAATTTGTCAAAAAAATTATCGGACAAATTTTCCCGCAAAAATGCTGCTTGTTGGTAAGTTAATTGAGGATGAGCAATTGCGACCGCCGCCGGCAGCTTCAATCCCGGCGAATGATGATCCGTAATCAACAATTCCACACCAAGCGCCGCCGCCGTTTCGGCTTCACGAATACTTGCAATCCCACAATCAACCGTAACAATAACTCGCACCCCATCATCAAGCACAAGACGCCTAATCGCATCGTCGTGAAGTCCATAACCTTCGTCAAGACGGCTTGGAATGTAATACATCACGTCGCCGCCCAACTCCTTCAGTATCCGGTACAAAATCACAACCCCAGTAATGCCGTCAACATCGTAATCACCATAAACCGCAATTTTTCTGCCTTGCAAAATCGCATCGAAAAGACGTTCCGACACTTTACGGCATCCGGGCAATAAAAACGGATCACGCAATGTTTCTTTCAAACTTGGGTTAAGAAATCTTTTCGCAGCCGCTTCATCTGTAATACCCCGCGCAACCAAAAGAACCGCCAACAGATCAGGCACATGTGCCGACACCGCCAACGATCTAGCTAAATCCGCATCAACTCGCTTGACTTTCCAACACTTCACGCTCAAGACTATATATTACTTTTTCTTTTCGTTGTGAATTGTGTGTTTACGAAGTCTGGGGCAATATTTACTCAATTTGAGTTTTTCACCGCCAGGTTTTTTTCGTATTGCGTAATTGTAATCGCCGGTTTCTTCACATACTAGAAAAACCGTTTCTGCTTTCTTTTTACCTTTTTTTCCTGCCATTTGATTTCTCTCCCTTAGTTTTGGTTCAATATTCTTTTCTATTTAAGTTATTGCGACAACAAATCGCTAATTGTGATTACACGAAAATCCGTATTTCGGACAAAATATGTAAGTTTGGATTGCAACAAGAAAACACAATATACTGCTCGTACTATAAATTACGTGACTCAAAAGCGTTAAAGCTTACTTTTCGACAGGTAAGCAGGCAGTAAACAAAATTCAAGTGTGAACAGTTTAATAATCACCGATTCTTAAAATCGTAAATCGGTCAAGCAAGCAATTCAACGCAATTCATAGTCTAATTGCAATTCCATATCACAAAAAAGCCCTGTAATTTTACCTCAATTTAATCCATCTGGAAGGCGGGGGATTAAAAAAAGCAAACACAATAACGCAAACTATATCAAACCGTTCACTCTTTAATTTCGTTTACATTAGCCTGCTTACCTATCGGGCAACTGTTCAGTCGCGAAATTCAATTGTTTAGGAAAAAGAGGTTAGGGAATAGAAACAAAGCAGACAAAAACGCAACACTCCAAAGTAAACAACCCCTATTTATCAAAATTCCATTAGTAGCAGACAACGCCGAAAAAATGTGACCTTACTCTTATTCTTATTCTTTCGATGGTGAATTTAAGACAAAAAAATACTAGGAACACAGACGTCTCGCCTGCCTTAATAAAATAATTTTCCGTAGTTTTATGTAGGCGGGACGCCTGCGTTCCTAAAACTTTCAGACAATATAAAAACAAAACATAAGGGCGCGTTGGGGAGAACTTTGGGCTACTGAGGGTAATTCGACAAATAAGGGTTGGAATATTAAAGCCGTTAGGAAAATTATCTTGTTCCATGCGGTTTTAAACTGTTCACACTTTAGCGGATATTCCCTTTTTTGCTGAGCTAATTTTGTCTGTTGCTTGAAATTGTAGGGTTTCTTCAAAAGTGTGTCCAATGATTTTTCAATTTTTTGGCGTCATCCATTACGATATTTCCTTTTTTGTGCATAATAACCGGAGCGTACTTATGGAATTTGAGATTTTGCTAAATCATTTGAAATTTCCATATTTGAAAAAGTGTCCAAAAAACAATTTTGAAATTTCACTGTAACAAAAATAATGTCAATTATTTACGGAGAAATTATTGTCTTGGCAAAAGTGAACATCCGTTCCAACAATGGAGGACAAACAACGTTGGCGACTTTATGAAATTTTAGATAACGAAAAAAAAGGAATGTTACTCATGAAAAAAATATGACGAAAAAGCTGTGAAATCGTGTCGCAAGGCGGCAGAGCAAGGTGATGCGGAAGCAAAAAAGCTCTTGACAAAATAAAGGGAACTTCTAACAACCTTAACGGCAAGCCATTTGTTGTTACCGATGAAAATGTGGGGTCTGCTGAAATTACTTGGCAAACGCCCAAAGACATTTTGGAAACCGAAGCTGAAGAGGACAATCCTGTTGCACTCTATATTTTGGCAGAATGTTATAAAGACTGGATGAATGGGTGTGTTAAAAATATAGACAAAAGTTCGGAATTATACCAGCGTGGTTCTAAACTTGCAGACAAAGGTCTATTACAAATTTTGCAGATTCTACTGATTGGTTATCCAATCGGAAATCCGGCTTTTATGCTCTTGAGTCACGCAATTTATGGTATGAGTATTATACTTCTCTCTATTCCATCCTTATTCACCCCCCCTTGAAATATGTTCGATAGAGATTAGATTGTTGTACGTTTGATGAAGGTTGATGAGGAATTTTGTAGGAATCATTTTTTATTTTTGTATCTCTAGTTTTATTTTTGCACCCCTAGCTCAATTGGATAGAGTACTGGTCTACGGAACCAGTGGTTGCCCGTTCGAATCGGGCGGGGTGTATTTTGAATAATGTTCAATTCTTTAAGATTTGGGTTTGGGTACCAAGAATAGTTGCCAATAAAAAATACACAACTGAATAGCTAGTCGTCCCTGAAAAAATCATTTGTATCTATCATTTCAGGTCTTATCATGTTGCAAATTGGAGTTATAATTTGCAATGCAGTTATCGTTTTATCCACGATTTTCCTTAAAATCTTGCAAATATTATCCAAATTAATTGCCCATGATTCCTCATTCCGTTTCCCAAACATCCGGTCAGACCGAACGGTTTCTCCGTCGTCTTGTTGACCTTTTTGATATGACGCACGGCTTGTTTTACTGTCGTCGTTGATAGATTGGTCTAAGTTCGATTCGCAGTATGAATCCAGTTACCATCCTAGCCAAGGCGCGCCGGGTTTGCCGACCCGTCTGATGGTTGCGTTTCATCTGTTGAAATATATATGTTCAACCTTTCGGACGAAGAGTTGATTGCCCGTTGGATAGAAAATCCTTATTGGCACTATTTCAGCGGCGAACTTTATTTTCAATCACATCAACCTTGTAATCCTTCATAACTATCACGTTGGCGTAAACGTATCGGTGAAGAGAAGCTCAAATTAACACTTCAAGAGTCGATTCGTCTTGCCAAAGAACAAAAACTTCTGAACGCTAAAACGGCATCTGAAGTTGTCGTGGACACGACGGTTCAAGAGAAAAATGTAACTTATCCGACCGACGCGAAACTTCATTATCGTGCTATTGTGAAT
>JAITDV010000229.1 GCA_031282385.1 Planctomycetaceae bacterium
AAACACCGCCAGTAATTCCTCCGAGACCACCCCTCACCCCTCCGAAGGAGGGGAATAAGACGCGGTCTCCGAAGGAGGCGAATAAGACGACGCCTCCGAAGGATGGTACTAAGACTACGCCTCCTTCGGAGGCGAATAATTCCCCCCTCCTTCGGAGGGGTCAGGGGTGGTCTCCTACAGGTTAGAGAAAAGGTCTAATGATACTGATCTTTAAGAATCGTTGGCTTCGACAACACAGAAACTGTGAAAGAGCCGGCTTTGTTCATCTCCTCTGCAATTTATAGTACGAGCAGTTTACGAAATTCTCACTTATGAATAGCAATTACAATTCTCAAATCGCATACATTTGTTCCTGTTATGCCGGTTTTGATTAAGGTGTTTAATGGTTTAAAAAAATTGTAGGCATCGTTGTGTTTTAGGAATGATTCGGGATCAAATTTCGGGGCTTGCTTGATTCTTTTCGTCAACTCTTTCCACGCAATCGGATCAATCCACGCCCCTGCTGCATCTGTTGGTCCATCTTCGCCATCTGTACTGCCCGAAAGTATTGCCAGAGGAATTGTGCTTTCCGCTCCATATATTCGCAACAACTCACACACCGCTGCAAGAACCAATTGTTGATTCCGACCGCCAACTCCGCGTAATTCCGACGATACCAACTTCACCACAGGCTCGCCGCCATGCACCAAACAATCCGAGCCCGCGTCAAACATATCAACCCCCAAACGAACCAACTCCACTCCAACCTCTTCTGCATTACCCTCCGAAACTCCAGCCGAAAACATCGTTTGACAATAACCACGGCGCATCGCCTCCATTCCAGCAGCCTCCACCGCTAATACATTATTGCCAATAATAATATTGCGGACAAAACCGCCGTCATTATCAAATATCTTGTCCGGTAAATTACTTGATAAATTGTCCGATAAATTGTCTTTCAATTTATCTGTAAAGTTGTTTTTATAATTGCCGGTCAATTTCGCCGGCAATAAATTTTTTGCCCTTTCATCAACATAATCAAATACATTTTTTAAACTTTTATTTTGTAACAATAATTCCGGTTTGTCTTGTGTAAATTTGCGCAACACATTCAAAGCGTCCCGCGCAGTACTATTACTGTCAACCGTTAATCCAGACGCAATCACATCAAGCGGATCGCCAAGCACATCAGATAATATCAAGCTGATCAAACGTTTACCATAACAAATCCGTTTCAAGCCGCCGCCTTTGATTCGGCTGATTATTTTTCGTACTGTGTTAAGTTCTTGAATTGTTGCTCCCGCGCCGCTTAAAAATCGCGTCAACTCAATTTTGTCAAGAAGCGAAATACCAGAAACCGGCGCAGGCAGCAACGCCGAACCTCCGCCTGAAATAAGACAAATACACAAATCAAACCGCGTAAGAGAATTTAATATTTTGATAATTTCATTTACGCCTTCAACCGCCGTTTCCGTCGGTTCATTCACTCCAACAGGACGCGACGCATGAAGATGTATTTTGCCAAGTGGTTTCACACAATCATTCGGCACATTGACCCAACCCGAAATCTCAACCTTGTCCGAAATCGGCTCCAATATCCTGTTCAAACTTTCCGCCATCCCGCCCGAAGCCTTGCCGCCGCCAACTACAATAATTCGATCTATCGCCGAAAAAGAATATTGCTCGCTATCAACTCCACAACCAATTAATAAACTATAATCACGCTTGTCAAAATTACGCTCATCTTTCGGCTCAAGCAATACAACATTGTTACAAACCAACTTGTCCGTACAAACGCCATCAACTCCAGCTTGCCAAATCGCAACCAAATCTTCACGCAATCGTTTATATTCCATATTAAATTTTTGAGGTGTTATGTTGGTTGGAGGGCAAAAAATTCTTTACAATTATTTCACCGCGGCAAGTGCGGCGAAAACGTTATTTTTGTGAATAATATCAATTTGAACAAAACCAATATCGGCGAGAGTAGATATTATAAATTGCAATGTTTCTGGAGTATCGGAACGATCAATAGATTCGAATATTTGTTTTTGGTAGGATTGATCTTTCAAGTTGTGTAGATATTCGGCGTATCGTTCCTTTTGCAATATTTCAATTGTTTCATTTTCGTGCCGAATTAAATCTGACATCCAAAATGAACCGTGCGGAATAAGAGAACGATATATTTGCCCAAATACATTTTTCCAATCTTGCCGTGTCCGTAAATGGTGCAGAGATGCAGCGGCAACAACAATATCAAATTTTGCGTCAGGTAATTTTGCTTTAGCAATATCAGTTTGAATTATTTCTTCAATATTAAAATTTTCCGCAAGGAGTCGTTCTTTTGCTTTTTGAAGCATTGGTTGGCTCAAGTCGAGCAGAGTTAATTTTAGTTGCGGCAACTTTCTGGTTATTCGTAACGAAAAATTACCGGCTCCGCAACCAATATCAAGTAATCGTTGGGCATCGGGATACATTTTTGCAATAAACGTTTCAAAAATAGACAAAACAAGTTGTGCATCTACAGCGCTGGTTTGCCCTGTTTGTTCATTGGAAAACCGTTCCACGTCCATATCAAATTGGCAACGCAATTCATCAATTGATATTTTATAATCACTCATAATTTCCTTTCTTCTTAAAAAAATAATTTGTATCTATTCAGTCGTGTGTTTCTTATCGTAAACTATTCTGTTACCCAAGCTCAATATACTGCTCGTACTATAAATTGCGTAATTCAAGATCGTCAAAGCCTGCTTTCCGATAGGTAAGCAGACGGTAGTAAACGAAATTTAAAGTGTGAACAGTTTAAATCCTCGCGGGACAATCTCATTTTCAGAACGTCTCTAATATTCCAACCCTTATTTGTCAAATTTCCCTTAGCAGCCCAAATTTTCATTCAACACGCCCTTATGCCATTATGTTTGTTTGATATTGTCGCAATTTCATCATCGAAAAAAATAATGGTATAAGGGCGTGTTGATGTGATCCTGCCTGTTACTAATTGGAATTGGATAAATAAGGGTTGTTTACTTTAATATCGTGTGTTGTTTTTATTCTTTGTGGATTGCAGGTATCACGCGACTGAATAGTTACAACGTTTCCATTTTAACTGTGCCGGCGGAGGCACTATCCTTCTGTGGGACTTGCAATGGAAAATTGAACTGATGATACTCATTGACCTTGATCTTTAAAAAGAAAATTCCATAAAAATTATCCAGTTGTTAGGGTTGCGCTGGTCATTATTACGCTTGGGATTTGTCCGAATAGGTGTTCACGTAGAATTGGTCCAATATTAATTGGTACGGCGTTTATTGAGACTCGTTGTTTTCCGTGTGAATTTGTTTTGAGTTCTATCCAATAAACAGATTCTTCTTGCAATGATTGCGTTATCCATGAATTGATTTCATCCCGTATTGAAACGATTTTGTCCCGTACTGCTCGAAACTCCTGCCGCTCTCCCGGATTATACAACTTATCCACCACCTGCCGCAACTTCTCCACAAGTTTACTCAATCCCTCCGACAACAAATTTCTAACTATACCCGCCTCACGTACTCGACCATTGCCGCCCGGACGCTCCAACACCCAATCCGCAAGCTCGCCAAAAAATACCGCCGACCGATTCAAACAATCCGTAACTATCTCACGCAACTCACCTATTTCCGTCTCCCGCTCGTTATCTTTTAATTTTTTCTTAACTTGACCGCCGTTCATAAGATCAATTTCTGCATCGGAATCAACTTGATTACCCGCCAACAAACCTTTTTGAGTGTATTCATTGTAGAGCCGGTATAAATTGTATTCTACTTGATATTGTGTTACAGAAATTCCAATATGATCTGCCGCAACTTGATTAATTGTATGTGCTTCATCAAAAACCACCATATTGTAATTCGGCAAAATTCCGGCACTTTGCATCCGTAACGCAAGATCACTAAAAAAAAGCGCATGATTGACAACTAATATTTGCGCATTGGCAATTCGTCTCCGCGCCTTATTGTAAAAACATTTTTGGCAAGATTTACATTTCTTGCCCGTACAATTGCCGGTCTCACAACATATCTCCGCCCAAATATCCCAATCCGGCTCCGGTATCAAACTTGACTTAGAGCCGTCTTCCGTACTCACAACCCAATCGCGAATCCGTTCAAATTGACGTTGTTTAACATCTCCGAAAAGCGTACCCAACCTTTGCGACACAGAAAAAAAACGGCGTAAACAAAGATAATTACTACGCCCCTTAACAAGAACCGCCGTAAACTCAAACGGTAAAACTGAACGAAGAAAAGGAATATCCTTTTCCATAATTTGCTCTTGCAAGCTAATTGTATGCGTAGAAATTATGACACGCGGAGGTTCTACTTGATGTTGTTGATTTTGGTCGGATTGAATTTGCGGCTCAAGTTGTTCAAACTCAAGATCATCATAACTTTCCGGACTATCATACTCAAACGGAATTGCCCAATCCGCATCACGTTCAGACTGCAATTCATTATTCGTAACGAAATTATCAGATGAAGAATTATTTATTGTTACGTTATTGGGCAAAGATTTATCCGCAAAAAATTCATTGTTTTGATTTCCGGCGGTTTGCAAAATTGCCGGTATCAAATATGCAAAACTCTTGCCCACACCGGTTCCCGCCTCTACCAGAAGATGACGTTTCTCAATAAACGCACGATTGACAGCTTCCGCCATCGCAAGTTGTTCTTCACGTAATTCATATTTTTCAAGACGTTTCGCTATCGAACCCGTCAAACCAAGAATATCAATCGGCGTCAACAATTGACCGTCTCCCAAAACTTCTCACAGAGCGTTATTCTGTGTTAATATTGTTTACCTCGTTACGGCGTAATTATTATAATCACTCCACAATACTACGTCCGCAAAAATATATTTCAGCAATTCAAATATTGGAGAAAGTTAAAAAATATGTAACTATTCAGCAGTGTGTTTTTTTATCGTCAACAATTCTGTTACCTCAGCCTTACTGCTCGTACTATAAATTACGTGACTCAAAAACGTATGCTGCTCGTACTATAAATTGCGTGACTCAAAAACGTAAAAGCCAGCTTTCCGATAGGTAAGCAGGCGAAGATAAAGGAAAATTCACGTGTGAACAGTTTATAATTGTGTGAGCAGTATAGTATCATTTCTATCAAATACAACATTAACCTGAAATGATACCATTGATTTTCAGTCCCGCCGTGTTGCAGTGAGTTGTTATGCATTGTTCTGTCTTGACGAAATACATTGTGGACTAAATAGTTGTCTCTGAAAAAGTCATTTGGTACTATAAATTCTGGGCTTATCTGGTTGCAATTTAGAGTTATAATTTGCAATATAGTTATTGTTTTATCCGAGATTTTCCTTAAAACCTTGC
>JAITDV010000275.1 GCA_031282385.1 Planctomycetaceae bacterium
TGGTCTCCTACAGGTTAGCGAAAAGGTCTAGTATCAAAATTAATTGACAAGGAGTACCCATTCAGATGCTCAAACGAACTCGCCGCGAACAAGTTGGCTACCATTAAAACAACAAAAAAACTTTTTCAAGGACAACTAACTACATTGCAAATTATAACTCTAATTTGCAACATGATGAGACCTGAAATGATAGATACAAATGATTTTTTCAGGGACAACTATTTAGATCGCCGCGTTTTTGCCTGCTTCGTTTCTATGCTGTTCGTACTATAAATTGCGCGACTCAAGAGCGTAAAAGCCTGCTTTACGATAGGTAAGCAGACGACGGCAAAGGAAATTAAAGAGTGACCAGTTTATACCCCTTTTCCTAAACAATTGAATCCTACGACTGAATAGTTACCTTTCATCAACAATACAAGCATAATCTTCGGAAAATTGGTCGGTATTGGGTTCCGTTTAAATCGCGTAACCGCTTTTTCCAACCAATTTCGAACGGTGCGAAAACAAGGAATGGCAGGAAGGTTACAATCGAGTAACTCATTAAGAAACTTAATCGTTTTCACAGTAGAGCGTAAACTACAACCACCTGTAATAACAAGTCCTATGGCTAATTTGAAAAGCAATTCAGTATAGTGATGTTTGGCAATTGATTGATCGGAAACACCCAAACAATCTCTCTTTTTTAATTTCTTTTCTTCCTTGATCTATTTGTTTAGTTCATTAGTTTGTGACTTGTAATAATCTTTGCGTTTGGTCAAGTCGCGAATACGCTTGTTCAAATCGCGGACTTTTTGGTTGGCTTGATGTAATTTCTTTCGGTAAGTGGCCAACCTGTTTCTAATTTTGATTCTCGCTTGGATTTCATTGTTACCTCCATATTTTAAGGGACTGTGTTTTTTGTAAATCCCGATTTACAAAAATATTAAAAGAATACATCTTAATGGATTGGAGGAAACAAGTCAAAACCGATTTTACACACCCTACCTGCAAGAACAACTTTTTAGTTGGGACATTTCACGCCGCGTTGCGGCGGGTTGTTACGCAATGTCCTTTCAGGACGAAATACATTGTCAATTCTTATACATGGCAGCTGAATAGTCACAAATTTTCAACGATGCGAAAAATCTACAACTTTTTTTGGAGTTGTATCAACTTCACCTGTTAATTTGAATTCAATTTCTTTATTTCCTTTAGCTGGTATTATGATTGTCAAATCTGTCGTACTAAAACTGGCGTATTTTTGTGGAAGGTGTTCAATAAGTTCACGAGTATCTTTGACGACAATTCTACCTTTTTTACCGAGTTCATCTGCATTGACAGGTTCCTCTATATCGCCGCGTTCCTCTGTTTTTTTCACTACAACTTTATAACTGCCCGGATATACTCCATCATTCGGATTTAACGTCCTCATGATAAATTTCCCATTGGCATCAGTAACACTTGACGCTGCTTTAGATTGTTGATCAACCGGACTAAATAAAATTGTTGCGCCATCAACAGGTTTATCGTTAAATTTTAAAATACCTTTAGCAGGTACAAGCCCTACAAGCGTACTTCTGTTACTACAACCGCACATGAAAAATAACAAACTAATCGTAATAACAACAACAATACTAATTCTTTTATTCATTCTAAAATTCCTATTAAAAAAATGTTCTGCAGCGAACTTCTAAAAAACTATTTTTTTGGGACAAACCTAACAAAATATTCAGAATTGACAAATATACTGATTACTATTTTGAAAAAAATGGAATCTACCGCCATCAATCTACAATATTTTAAAGATTTTAAGCCTCGTCAAATTCGAGACCCACCATATTTTTCAACTGTTTGAAAATAGAAATTACAACAAAAAAACATCGCATAAACAAATTTATTATTCGACTTATAACCGGATGCCGGTGATAATATATTTAAACTGTTCGTACTTTAAATTTCGTTTCTCGTCGCCTGCTTACCTATCGGAAAGTAGTTTTTTTACGCTCTTGAGTCATGTAATTTATAGTACGAACTGCATATCAATCCCTTGTTAAAATTACATGAAGACTAACTGTTTTTCGTTACGTTTAATTGCAACATAAAAATACAAATAATCATGGAATTGACTTAGCTTCTTCTCCATTGATTGAACCTAACGCTCCCCAAATTCCGAACGGTGAAATAGAAGAGGTTGGATTTTTTGTAGGATCAAATCTGTTGTAAGGAACGATAGTCAAATCGCCGTAATCAATATTGTCATTGATAAAATGAATAGAAGCATCTGCCATACAAACATTCACTCCGCCGTTATGATAACTTGTCGGCGGTAATAAACCACCGTATTGTCCGGCAGGATTATATCGCAATGTGGCATTGTTAGTACTGTAAGTCGAACACGAAGTACCATTGGGTGGAATAATCGTGTTAAAATATACGTTGTGGAATCCATAATACGCAAAATTAGTACCGGAACCATTTCTATTATCTGTACTGGTGTAAGTTCCGTTTGTTCCTTTTAATTGCAAGCATTCCAATGGAGTATGTGTTGTTATGTTTAACTTTGCAATTCCGCCTTTGATCAAATTAAATTGGCTTGAAGGCAAATCGTCGCCATTACCTGGGCTTGCACAACGTTCGCTCATAATAATTGTATTACTCAATCCATCAGTAATAGCATCAAATGGCCGCTTAGGATCTTCTCCCCAAGAACTACCCCACAACGGAGTATCAACTAAACCAAATACTGAACGATTATTGCCAAAATACCCGTGATAATCCATCAAAAAATCACCCTCAGAAAAAACGTAGTTTGTTGGTATTTGTGGACCTGTAGTGTGATCAGGAGTTAAACCTGTTGAAGAATCACGAACCGTGTGCGGCTTTAAGCCGCCCGAATCAGATGGACACAAGAGCAAGTTTATCTTTCCTTTCCACCATGTATGATCTCCTTGCGGTTCGTTACTATAAGCATCGCTGTAGTCATCGTGGCTCACAATCTGTTCATAACGCGGACCTTCCTCGAAATACGGTAACATTAACACAAATGCCGTACGATTAAGATTTGGTCCAGTTCCATGTCCCGGAACAGCGCCTTGAGCATCGTGAAAAGTATGAATTGCTAGACCAAATTGCCGCAATTTGTTAGAACATGATAACCGCCTTGCAGCTTCGCGAGCAGCTTGAACGGCAGGCAAAAGTAACGCAATTAATACACCAATAATCGCAATAACCACCAAAAGCTCAACAAGCGTAAAACCAAAAAATGAAATTTGGTTCGAGTGAAAAATTTTCGGTAATTTACTCTTGCCGTAAATTTTAGAATTACGTGTTTTCCCATTCGCTGTTTTAACATCCGCCAAGGCAAGACTAACTTTGGTTGCAAACGAAACGGACATCGAACTAGTTTTTTTCATTTTATATATTCTCCCAATTTCTCTTAAAATTTTTTATTGTTCGCAAATCAATTAAACGTAACAAAAATTATTAGAGTTAACGTTACGCTTAATTACAAAAACTTCACGACACAACTTTACTTAACTCTTTCAGTCAAAAAACACCGTTAATTTATTCACCCAAGTTTTGCGTCAAACTTTGTAAAATTTTTTGTTGCGCAAAATAAGGATATTGTAGAACCACAGAATACTTGAGTTTCTACAATGTAATAATTTATTTATGGTATTCAATAATCATGCCAATTATAATTTCATAGAAATATTCGTTATTTTAAGACAATTTAATAACCAATCCCGCAAATATCCCCTATCAACTTATTATATTTAACAGTTGCTGTGAAATATAACGGTTATTATTAAAACTATGGAAAGAATTCATTGTGAAAAAAATGTACTACGGACTTATTTTGATCGTACTATAAAACTAACAAGAAGAATTACAATGTTTGGATTGCATATTGTATTTTGTGTGTAGAGTGAGTAGAATTTGTTCGGTTTGGAATTTTGTTTTTGTATCATTTCACCTCAATGCTGTATTTTGGTGAAATTATATTTTTGGTTTATAAACTGTTCACGCTTTAAATTTCTTTTACCTTTGCCTGCTTACCTATTGGCAATCAGGCTTTTACGCTCTTGAGTCCCGCAATTTATAGTATGAGCAGTATGTTGTTTATTTTTTCCGATGTTTTTAGATATTTTTTTCCAGTTTGTTGTACAGCCGTTTGATTTACAACATACCATAAGTGCATCGGTGGCACTTTTTGTGTTACTTGATGTTATAGGTTCGATACCTGTATTTCTCGCAATGCAGGAGCGCGGAATGATGATTCGTCCGTTTAAGGTTGCGTTTTATACGTTTTTGTTTATGACGGTGTTTTTGTTTGTGGGCAAGTGGATGTTGCAGTTATTCAATGTTGACATATCATCTTTTGCGGCGGCGGGAGCAATTGTGGTTTTTATCATTTCGGTTGAAATGGTTTTCGGAGTCAAGGTTTTCAGCAACGAACAAGCTACTAACGAATCCGGTTCTTTTTTTCCAATTGCATTTCCTTTGATCGCAGGTCCCGGAACTCTTACCGCAATTCTCTCAATGCGCGCGTCTTACGACTATGTTAATATCCAAATAGGTATTTTTCTTAATGTAATTATCATTTACATTGCAATAAAATATATGAACGGCTTTCAACGAATTTGCGGCGATGCTGCTATTTCAGTATTGCGCAAGTTATTCGGAATTATTCTGATGGCGATCGCTGTCAAATTATTTACGTCAAATATCGCCAGTCTTGTAGGAACAACTATCACCAAATAAAACAATTATTTTTTACATTATTGTAACAAAAAATACTTTCACACAAGAAAAGAATATTATTACTGGACTTTTGCAAAATACATAACAACTTTTATTAAAAGAGCAGAAGATTAAATCTTACTCAATTCCGGCATATATTTTGAACCCCAATGATGCAGAAATTTTGAAACGGAATTTATGAAACCCTTGTTTTTACGGCATATCATTTTTTTGGAAAAATAATATTTGATGCAATAATAATGACAAAAATCAGGGAATGGGAACGAATCAGATAAAAAAGCAGCACTCCAAAATAAACGACCCTTATTTATCCAATTCCCATTAGCAGCAAGCAGGATCCCATCAACGCGCCCTTATTCTTGCAATGGTGAATTTAAGACAATGTTAAACAAAACATGAAGGTATAAGGACGCACTGGGTGTGAATTTTTGGCTACTAAGGTAAGGGTTTGCATATTAGAACCGTTCAGAAAACGATGTTGTCCCGCGTGAATTTATTGGTCTTGGTTAACATAATAGTTGACGATAAGAAACACACGACTGAATAGATACGATTTTCATTTTTGACTAACATAATTATTGTTACAATAATGCATCAAAAAAATAGTAATTTGATAAACATTTCACACTCAAATTTATAGTGTTAAACGCCATTTTGCA
>JAITDV010000303.1 GCA_031282385.1 Planctomycetaceae bacterium
GACCGGAGTGTGATCGTCAATAATTCAAGGAACCCGAAAAAAACTTACCGGATTGACTGCCGCGACGCCATGCAACAAACAAAAAAATTAAGACATTGGACACTTTATACGACAAAAAAACTCTCTGTGTTCATAAAAAATAGAATATTTTAAGACTTTTTTCAAATTTATTGGACACACTTTTTAAGAAACACTACAATTTCAAGCACCTGACAAAAATTAGAGCAGCATAAAAGGGAAGATCCGTTGTAGTTTTTTTGTTGTGTTGATGTATTTTTGGGTTAGAGAAAAGAAACACTGGGTCTTTTCGATAACCTGCATGAAAACCGCCCTTGACACCTCCGAGACCACCCCTGACCCCTCCAAAGGAGGGGAATATTCGCCTCTATCGGAGGCGTATTCTTATTCGTCTCACTCGGAGGTGTCTTCTTATTCCCCTCCTTCGGAGGGGCTAGGGGTGGTCTCGGAGGAGTTAAAGGCGGTTTTTTGTTGTAGATTTTTTGTTGTGTTGATGTATTTTTAGGTTAGAGAAAAGGTCTAATATTTGCAAGGTTTTAAGGAAAATCTCGGATAAAACAATAACTACCTTGCAAATTATAACACTCAATTGCAACCAAATAAGCCCAGAATTTATAGCACCAAATGACTTTTTCAGGGACAACTAATTAAGGGAATTTCTAAAAACTTAATTTTTTAGACAAAAAATTTGGTATTTATTCAGTCGTATGTTTATTATCATCCACAATTTTGTTTCCCAAGCCCAATAAATTCACGCGGAACAACATAATTTCCGAACGGCTCTAATATTCCAATCCTTATTTGTCAAAATACCCTTAGTAGCCCAAAATTCCCCCAAAAACGCCCTTATGTTTTGTGTGATATTGTCTTAAATTAATCATCGAGAGAATAAGGGTATAAAGGCGCATTTTGGGGCGTTGTCTGCTATTAAAGGAAATTGGATAAATAAGGGTTGTTTACTTTAGAACGTTGCGATTTTGTCTGCTTTGTTCCTAAATCCTCTTTCTCTAAACAATTGAATTCTGCTACTGAATTGTTACGAAATAGATTTATTAATCAAAACTCAAAACACGCTAATTCCACTGAAATATTCTAAAATTTTGATAATTCTGTCCCAAATAGATTTTTAGAAGTCCCCAATAGTTATTTTTGTTCATGGTTATCTTGTTCCGGTACATGAATCAAAACCAACCACATACAACTAACAAGCGCAACCGTAAATACTAATTCCGTTGAAATCATCAATATCCAACCGCCTAAAGTCATTCTATAATTCTCCTCAATTCAATTATGAACAGTTTAATTCCGAATCCTGCATTCGCAATTTTTTTTGTGAATTTATTTTTATTCAAATGCTATCTGTTTTTGAAATTTCTGCTTGTATTAGTTCTTCTTTTTTCCAACGTCTGATTGCAATAGTTGTGATAATGCAGATGAATAAAAAAACAACAGCAATCACAAGAACCGATAACCTTCTTATCGGATCACCACCAATTTTGGTTGCGTATTCCGGCAACGATTGTAAACACCATGCAACACAAATTACAAGTAAATAAGTTGGCGTAATATACTTTATTGTAAATTTGATTAATTTTGGAAATTTTATGCGTGAACCGCGTTCCAATTCGCCAATCCCCTTGTCAATCCCAAACCACCAACCAAACGCAATCGCTTGAAACAAAGCAAGAAAAAACACAAGCAAATTCGCAATTATAAAATCAAAAGTTTCAAGTGCCTTTGTGCCATTGGAAAAATAAAATACAAATAAAGAACCGCTCGCGCAAATTATTGTTACAATTGCAATACTTCCTGTTTTCTTGATATGCATTCCTTCTTCGAGTAACACAATAGAAGGTTGAACCATTGAGATGGAACTTGTTACGGCGGCGAGAAACAACAAACCAAAAAATAGAAATCCGCAAATTCTACCGAACGGCATAAGATCAAAAACATGAGGCAACGTATAAAATCCAATTGTAAACGAATGTTTGAGCGTGTCAGGATTCAAAAATTCCGGTCCCAAAAAAATATAAGCGGCAGGTACAACCATAAGCGCCGCAATCACAGATTCACAAAAACCATTAGCCGCACAAGACGCGCCGCACGACAAAATAATGTCATCCGAACGCCGTGTGTAACTTGCGTAAGTTATCACCAATCCCATACCAATTGACATTGCAAAAAAAACATGTCCCGCCGCCGCAAGCCATGTTTGCGAATTGGACAAGCCTTCGATAAATGTTTTGCCTGCAACGATTAATGTGTTATCAACGGGCGAATAAATCGGCGGTTGCGCAGGATTCCAGATGAAACCTAAACCGTCGAGAATGTCTCGACCGTTGGTTTGTGCCGGCAACGTCAACACGCGAATTACGATAATTATTGAAAAGATAAATAACAACGGCAACGCCCAATTGCAGAATTTTTCAATACCTTTTGTAATTCCATGATAAAGAAGATAGAAGTTGACAATAAAACAGGCAAGTAAACAAATCAGAGTTTTGTTGAAGATTCCATTTTTTAGCAGGTATCCGTTTGGTTGATTTTGACCGGTGATATTTTCAAAATGAATTTTATACGCTTCTATACCGCCGTTGTTTACTTGTTGAAACAAAAATTCGCATGCGTATTGGAGACACCATGCTTCAATAATCATGTAGTACATGAAAATTATCAACGGCATTAGTACGCCGAGAGCACCGAAATATGCACCGATGTCGGATTGGGTAAATTTACGGAGAACGCCGGGCGGAGAGTTGTAGCCGTGCAAACCACCGTAACGACCTATTCCCCATTCGACCCAAGCAAGCGGCACCCCAATAATCACAAACGCAATCAAATACGCAATCATGTAAGAACCACCGCCATACAACGCCGCTTGACCTGGGAACCGAAGAAAATTACCCAACCCGACAGCACTACCGGTTACCGCAAGCACAGCTCCAAGCTGACTTGTCCAATTTTCGCGTTTACGTAACACTGCTTAAACTAGTTTGTATAACGAATGCACTTGAATAATTGGGAACTTCTAAAAATTCATTTTGTCCACGAATTTTCACGAATTAAATAATTGTGTAAATTCATAGATAAAATAAATTTATTGTCTAAATTTGTCAGTCCGAAAAATTTTGATAATTCTGCCAAAAATAGATTTTTAGAAGCTGCCAAAACATTTAACGTGATTATAACAATTCTAAATAATCTCAAAAGGGGAGGCAAAAATACCGCTTTTAACTGTTCATATTAGACCTTTTCTCTAACCTAAAAATACATCAACGCAACAAAAAACCTACAACGAAAAACCGACTTTAACTCCTCCGAGACCACCCCTAACCCTTCCGAAGGAGGGGAATTATTCGCCTCCCTCGGTGGTGTCTTTTTATTCGCCTCCTTCGGAGGTGTCTTCTTATTCGCCTCCTTCGGAGGGGCCTTCTTATTCCCCTCCTTCGGAGGGTCCTTCTTATTCCCCTCCTTCGGAGGGGTCAGGGGTGGTTTCCTACAGGTTAGCGAAAAGGTCTATTAAATTTTTGATAAGTTGTACAAATTTAGTTGTCGGAAAATCTGGCATTAATGTTCTTGAGTTGTCGAATGCGGGAATATTTTGAATATTTGAGATTCAGGTCATTCTGTTTTTTGTGTTCAAAAATTCTGAGTCCGGAAATTGTTTCCTCCCCCCGCTTGAAGGTTGTGTGAAAAGGGTATAGAATCTCGCAAATTCTGTTTCATTGTGTTGCTTGATTTCAATCCGGCAATGAAGTATTTATGGTGGAATAACGTAAACAGAAGAAAATTTACCAAATGGAATCAGTTGATTTCAGACAACAATTTACAAAATTTAATCTGTTCATACTTTAAGATTTAGGCAACCCGTGCAGTTTACGTGTTGGAAAGTCTGTATTGGCGTATTTGAGTTGTAAAAATTAGAAGTGTGTTCGTTATATTTTGTTGTCTGTTTCAGATGGTATTTTTGAAGTTTATTGATTTGTGCGTGATATTCACGACGCTGTAATTGACAAACGGCAACAAATCATACTTCAAAAATTTACAAACAAATGTCAATTAACAAACAGCCACTAACAAAAAGGAGAGAATCCTAATGGCAATCAAAGTTGGAATTAATGGGTTTGGTCGTATTGGTCGTCTGGTGTTTCGCCGTATGCTTGAAACGCCGGACAAATTTGATGTTGTCGGAGTAAACGACCTTACCGACACAAAGACACTTGCAACGCTGTTGAAATATGACAGCACACATCGGCGTCTTAAAGCGGAAGTCGAATTTGACGACAAACACGTTATCGTCAACGGCAAAAAAATCCGTATTTACGCGGAAAAAGAACCCGCAAAATTACCGTGGGGTGAAATCGGCGCGGTTATCGTTCTTGAAAGTACAGGTCGTTTCACTGCCAAAAAAGACGGTGAAAAAGCCGGTTTTGATTCGCACCTTGACGCTGGAGCGAAAAAAGTAGTAATCAGTGCGCCGGCAAAAGGTGCTGATTTGACCTGTGTTTGCGGAGTCAATGACGATAAGTTGAATGCGTCGTTGAAAACAGTATCTAATGCAAGCTGTACTACGAACTGTCTTGCGCCGGTTGCAAAAGTATTGCATGAGTCGTTTGGGATTGTCAAGGGTTTTATGACTACGGTTCATTCGTACACAAATGATCAAGTTGTACTTGACATTCCGTACAAAAATATTTATCGCGGTCGTGCGGCTGCCTTGAACATTATTCCAACTACGACTGGAGCTGCGGCTGCTGTTGGCGAGGTTCTTCCTGAATTGAATGGGAAGTTGACGGGATATTCGTTGAGGGTGCCGTCTCCGACTGGAAGTTGTGTTGATTTGGTCGTGCAAACTGACAAGAACGTTACAATTGACGCTGTGAACGCCGCCGTAAAGGAAG
>JAITDV010000289.1 GCA_031282385.1 Planctomycetaceae bacterium
AAAACAGCATAAAGCCATGATGTTATTCTTTGGGGCGTCATTGGATCAATTTTGGGTAATAGTAATATTCGGTGTAATCTTCTGATTATTTCCTATTGGGCAGTTAGTGTGATAGGTTAGTGTGTAACAACAAAAAACAATGCGCTGTGGAGGAAACCGATTTAGCAAAAACCGATTCGCGGTCTCGGTTTCCATTTCTTTACGGCTTGTTCCGCTTCCAGCATTTTGACAATTTCATTATAATCCGTAACATCCATCAAATTGATTTTATCTTTGACGACAACAAAATCGCCCGGAGTTAATGCGGTTAAATGTTCCGTTAATTCGTTTGCTTCGATATTGAAAAAGTATTTGAACGCCTGTTTGACTTGTGTTGACGTTAAAAAATGGTATTTAACCTTAAACTTAAAACGGCGCAGCGATGCTTCGTCCAGATTATCCATCAGGTTTGTGGTAAAAACAACCGGATACGGATGATTTTCCATCCAGGTCAACATTTCATTAACTTGGGAAACTTCCCAATTTCTCACCGCGTTTTCCCGCGAACCCAAAAAACTATCCGCTTCATCAAAGATCAGCAAGGACTTTTTCTGATAAGCTTCGTTAAACGCTCTGGCGATATTCTTTTCTGTTTCGCCAACCCATTTGCTTTGTAAATCACTTGCACGTTTTTGGAGAACTTTCAATTTCATTTGATCCGCAAGATAACGGGCATAAGCCGATTTACCAGTTCCCGGAACTCCGTAAAGGCAAAGTGAAATATTAAGCGTTCCTTTTTTAACAATACGCTCCGCCAATTCTTTAAGATTAATATCGGTATTGAGAAGGGATGGTTCAAACGGGATTATTTTGTTCAGGTTCTTTCTTGTTATAAAACCTTTTGATGCCTTATCCAAAGAATCAATTGTCCGTTCAATCACTGCCGGATTCTTAACAAACTTCGCAACTTTGACCGCTGTTTCAATAAAAGAAGGAGCAACATCATAATGTTCGGCATATTCTGCGATTTTTTCGTCTGATAATTGGACTTTATGTTTTGCCAAAACATTTTTCCATATATTTTGTGTTACAACACAGTCCGGTTTCGGCATTTCCAGCGCGTAAGTAAAACGGCGAAGATATGCCTTGTCCATCGTACCAATATCATTGCTAACCCAAATGACCGGCGTTGTGTTCTTTTCCAACATTCGATTGAAGTACAATTTGGAATAACCAGAGTCTGGTCCATACACAACGTGATTTCGATAAAAAATATCCTCCGCTTCATCCATTAAAATAACCGCTTTGTTATCGTTTCTCAAAATAGTTTGAGCCAACGCAAGTTCGGATGTCCGTTCATTTTTGTTACCATTGCTGTTTTCGGAAATCATATAAAGATCAATACCGATTTCAGCAGCAAGCGTTTTACACATTTCAGTTTTACCGGTTCCGGGTTCACCGTACAATATAATATTCACACCGTTTTTTCGTTTCCGAACAGCAGTTTGTAAAATTGTTTTGATATAGTTGAAATCTTCAGAAATGTAACTGAAATTTTCCGCCTGTAATGTTGCCTGTCCGGTCGATCCAAGTATGAGACGTTTAACATCGTTTTCGGTACGAAATTTTGAATGAAGCAATTTTTGAAAAAATGCGGAAAATTCAAAATTGTCTCTTGATCCAAAGTTGCTATGACCGTTCAGAATGCCGTTAGTAAGCAATAGTGAATTGAAGGCAAAATTTTTTTCGGCAATATATCGTGAAACTCCCAATATTGCAGCATAATTTCTCACATCCATGTTTTCGCAACAATGTCTGTTATATACAATGTTTTCGTGTAAATTGCCCAGCATCGGAATCGTTTCCGCAAAAATTTTGTAACGCAAAAAATCCTGATAATCTGTTTTGACATCAAAAACATCAAAAAGAAGGTCGATTTTTTTATCGAATCCACTGACATGAATAGGTATTATTTTTTCGCTTGACAACAAATGACGAATAGTTTGGATATTGTGTTCGAGTTCGGGGGATTCATCATCAGAGTTAGAAGAGTAATGAACTCCGCCTCTAAATCTGTGAACATGTGTTCCCCATTTATCTGCCAAATCAATACTGAATAAATCTTTGCTGTATTCTTCCACCCACCGAAGAAGTTCTTCTTCTTTTTTTTGTGGAAGATTTTTCTTGACAAGATTATTCAGGTAGTACAAAACGATATTCTTTTCTTTTTTGTCGGTGTTCATTTTACCAGATGGGGTTAAATGGTTCGGATTGTAAAAACAACAACAGTAATTATACTCCGTAATTCAAACAATCGCAGAAACCTCTGACAAATATTGTCAAACCTGACAAAAATTTTTTGAAAAAAAATGACGCCTCACAACCAAAAAGCAGAATATTAACGTTTTAGCTAAACATCTCAAGGCTAAAAGCCTTGAATCATTAGCGTAAGGCATCGCCCTACGAAAATGACACCCAATAACTCAAGCCCTGAAAGGGCGAAATCAAAGCTTAGTTAGTTACTGTCATTATTAGAAAATATTTT
>JAITDV010000376.1 GCA_031282385.1 Planctomycetaceae bacterium
CTGTACGGAACCAGCAAGGCAATCACGGAACGTATGTTTCAAGGTTCGGAATACTTTGAAGTGAAAAAAGTCTATTCGATCAATATTGTCTATTTCGATCTGGGGCAAGGTGATGATTATGTCTATCACGGCAAGACCCATTTTGTGGGTTTGCATAATAGAGACGAACTCCGACTTTCCAAGTCCCAACGCGAAACATTCGGCAAAGAAACTGCAGGCGATATTTATCCCGAATACTACATTTTGAAAGTAAGAAATTTTGATGACGATACTAGGGATATGCTTGACGAGTGGATATATTTCTTTAAACACAACGCGATCAAGGATGACTTTAAAGCTCAAGGCTTAGACAAAGCGCGAGTTGTTCTTGCCCGTGACAATCTCTCCCCCGAAGAAAAAAAAGATTACGATTATCTACAATCTCTACGTAGTGAAGATTTAAGCGCCATTGCCTCCATGAAACTCGAAGGAAGAATAGAAGGAAGAGAGGAAGGTAGAGAAGAACGTGAAAAACTCGCTAAAGAACTTGAAAAAGGGCGTGAAGAACTTGAAAAAGAACGTAAAGAACGCGAAAGAGAACGTAAAGAACGCGAAAGAGAACGTGAAGGACGCGAAAAACTCACTAATGAACTTGAAAAAGAGCGTAAAGAGCGCGAAACTCTTCTTGCGGAAATTGAACGACTTAAACAAGGCAAAAAAATAACATGAACCACCAATATTTTTCGTGAACCTAAATACAATGAGAAAAAAAATGCAATCTAATAAATCGAAAGAGTGAGTGCTTATCTCGTTTGATTATGTGTGTAAAAGCGGGTGTTGCGTGACAAATCCAATTTTGACGTGCTTGAAGGTTTTTTAAGCGAGTTGGTTAAAACCGATGTTAAAGTAATAAAGTCTTGGCGAAAGTGAAAGCAACAAAGAACACGCAGAAGTATATACTCTTTTTACTTTAAAACCTTTTTTGTAACGAAAAAGGAGTATTTTTTATGATGGGATGCGGGATTTTTCGAGTCTTCGCAGTTAAGTTAAACAATGTTAATTTACGGCTTGGCAGGAAACATTTTGGCTTACTCGCTTTAAATTTTCCGTAACACACGGCAAACAACCCGCTAAAAACACAAGACGGAATAGTTACATTATTCATTATTGATTGGGGTTTGTTTTTTTTGTGCTTCTGTTTTTGTGTCAATTTTTTTAACGGCATCCTTTTTTTTGTCTGCATTGTTAATAAAATCTGCCCAATTTTTAGCATCCTCCAACGATCCCGTAATACACAACATATCAATTGCCGCAATAATCGCATCATCTCTTAAAGAATCATTCTCAATATCATGAATCGTTGACCAAACCTCATCAAGAGAAATCAGCGACTCCGGCACTAACCAAACTTGATGCCGTACAAGACCGCGCAACAACATATCACGCATTGAACGAATCCGCTCCCAACTCAAAATTGCCGACTCAATCTGATCCGTCAACTTAGTTTCTGCAACATCTTTATTCGCCTCCGAATCATGATTTGCAATAATCGGATCAACTGCCAAAATCAACTTCTTCAAATAAGCTAACTTCTTAACATCACGCTTGATTTTAAACTTGATCTGCAATACCGAAAATGTTTCAGCTATCTTTAGAATTGCGGTTGCCTTCTCTGCCGGAGTAGTGATTTTCGCAACGTATTGAATAGACGCATCACAAACCCGCTCCGCATCCGAAACAGAATCAAGCAACAAATACAACGAAGAAAGATCAAGCATTACAAATACACTATCAATCGGATTAACAATGTCCGTTATTACCTCTTCAGATTTCTTGCAAAATTCTATTGCTTGTTCTTTTCGATCTTGTTTCAAAAAATAATCGGCAATTATTTGTAACGACTTGACGCGTTGGATTCCCGGTGCTTTACTGTTCCGTACCTTATCCGCTATTTGTATCAATATATCAATCGCGCCGGACGAGTCCGAATTTTCTGCACTGATCGTCGCCAACTCAATACCTAACTCCGTCAAAAACAACAAATTATTGATCTTGATAATAACATCGTAAATTGTTTGTAACTCACCGGACATTGTTGTAATTGGTTGGTTTGGAGTTGACGACGATTTGTTATTTGCAATAGAATTTTTTAATTCTTTAAGTTGCAAACGCACAATCTCACCCAAATACGTATCCTGTAGTACCGGATCATTAATCTTGTCCAAAACATTCACGGCGTCGCTAATTTGATTTACATCAATTAACTGTCTGACAAGCACCGCAAACCGCAAATTATGATCTGTCTCCTGTATCTGCTCAATTTCACGAATCTCCGCAGCAACATCAATCACAATAGGCTTCGATGTTACTTGCTTTTTCATTTCATCGACATAATTATTTATTAACATTTCTGCCGTTTCCATACGTTTTTCTTCAGAAGGATTCGGCGGCTGCACACGTTCACAACCAAGCACAACAATAAATAAACAAACAAAAATTATTGACAGATAATTAATCTTTTTCATTTTCGTAACAATTATTCAATAATATAATTTCTATTTTTCGATAGCAAAACACAATGTTAAAAAAAGTAATTAAAAAAACAATAACACGAAATACTTTATTTAGGCAACTTCTCAAAACATGTTTTTTGACGGAATTATCAAAATTTTTAGGATTGATAAGTTTAGGCAACAAATTTATTTTATTCATGAATTAACATAAATTTACACAAATTATTTAATTCATGATCAATCGTAAAAATTCGTGGACAAAATGAGTTTTTAGAAGTTCC
>JAITDV010000384.1 GCA_031282385.1 Planctomycetaceae bacterium
TTGATTTTACGGCTTCGACAAACGTATTGATTCAAGCGTAACAATTCGACTATCGGATTTAAAGAAATTGGCAATGTCACCTGAAGATCCAACCGCACAATACGTTCCGTCGCGATCACATACCCCGCCGCCGCCAAAAAATCAAGATTAGCAACATGCCCAAAAAATAAATTCACCGCCGATTCCGCACCATAGGAGATTTTTATGTCGTAACTGTTTTCCGCGTATTGCGTTACTCGCCAATACGCACCGCGCAAAACAAACGTGTATTTCGTACTGGTCGACTGGTTCTTATTGATCTGCCCTGGAACCTCAGACAATAGCCGACTGCAACCGCCAGAACGAAACGCACCCACCAATCCGACCTCCGTACCGCCGTCGTAACCAGCAAAAGAAATTATTTCTTGACAATTTTTCAAAATTTCGCTGTAAATTGTTATTTGCCAACCTGACAATATTGTTGTATTTTCTGTTTTTACTCGACTATTTTCACTCCCATTTTTTTAAGGTTTTTACGAGCTACTTCGGCTTTCCTAATTTTTTCTTTTTCTTTTTCTTTTTCGTTTATACAAAGATTCGGATTTGTCGGAATGTTGTATTTTTCTTGAACTTGCGTCATTCTATTATCTACCCATTGGGCAATGTCACGCGTCCGCCAGAGACATCGTCTCTCTCCGTCTGTGAAGGGAAGGGGGAAGTCATCGTTACCTCGCCGCGTTTTCCAACAACGTTTGGAAATTGTTGAGGGGACAATCTTTAGGTATTTTGCGATTTCATTTTTTGTCGCAATTTCGCCAAGTTTTTCAACCATTTTTTCAGTGGTTTTGTCTGTGGTTTTATCTGACATTTTTTTCCTTTCTTTATTTTCTATTTTCGATTAAAATCAAACAAAATAAGACTTTGCGGGACTTGTTTTTTGCGTGATTTTGTCAAAAACGCCGACGGCTACTACAAAAGCCATCAAAAAAACGTTTCTGTATGCTACTATATCGCAATTTCGACGAAATGCGTTGCGCAGCGCGCGATCATCTTTTCCGTTTCGCAATTGCGGGACTTTATCACGTTTTACAGTTTTGGTGTTGTCTCTCTTTTTGATTATGTTTTCATTCCTTTTCTGCGTTTTTTGACACAATTAGAAATTGAACAATAAGTTATAATTAGATATGCACCAAACAACACCAAATGACAGATTTGAAATAAATTCATACCAGTAACTAAATTAAAAAATCACAAAAAACTTTTTAATTTCTTTTCAATTTCTGTATTAAAGATTGTAGTGCGTCGTTCAACACACTACACCACGCAACTAATAAGATAGTTTTCTATTTGTAAAACTACTGTAAAATTGCGATATTATCATTGATAATGTGAAATACGATACCTATATGGTACGGAACTATTGCGAACATGTCTATCCGCCTTCAATGGCTTTAGATTCGCAACAACATCAATTGTAAAAAATGTGGACTAGACTAAGTCTAGTAAATGTCGAATCATTGGGGTTGATTAGACAGGTCGAAGCATCTTCCTTGTTGAAAGTCTAGTAAATGTCGAATCATTGGGGTTGATTAGACTTTAGTTATACGAAGGTGATAGACTTTAGTTATACGGATCGGATTTCTGAATATCTAGTAAATGTCGAATTGCCGATTGCCGATTGTCAGATTGCCGATGTGAATTGGTTACAAGATTCCTCCTTATTTCGGGGAGTACCCCCCCCTTGTCGGATTTCTGAATATCTAGTAAATATTTCTAAATATCTAGTAAATGTCGAATTGCCGATTGCCGATTGCCAGATTGTCAGATTGCCGATTGCCGATTGTCAGATTGTCAGATTGCCGATGTGAATTGGTTACAAGATTTCTCAATAACAACGCTAGTAATACAAAAAATAATACTAACTGAATTGTCAATAGCACATCGCAAAAAAAGTTAAAAATGTTACTTTGCGGTATTCTTGTTATATAGCTTATGCATTTCTTGCTGTTGCTTTTGGTCAATAGCACATCTCAAAAAAAGTTAAAAATGGTACTTTGCGGTATTCTTGTTATATAGCTTATGCATTTCTTGCTGTTGCTTTTGGTCAATAGCACACCACAAAAAAAGTTAAAAATGTTACTTTGCGACCACTTTTTTAATTTCGGCTTATGAGATTTCAATTTCAACATTTTATACTGATTGTCAGATTGTCAGATTGCCGAAAATAGTCGTCCCTCCCCATTTCAAGGAGTACCGCCCCCCCCCTTGTCGGCTATTTATACTAAACATACAATAAGCCGACAAGAAGGAAGGAAGTAATGTTGCCACTCTCATTGTCGGCTTTTCGTTAGTCTTGCCGGCAATGAGAGATTTTTATATCAACACTCTAACAACCTAAGAACGTCTTCATTACGTAATTTCTTGATCAAATTCTTTTTCAACTCTTCAACATAACTTGTTCCACAATGCAATTCCGCACTAACTTTCTTGAACGTATCCTTTTGTAGAATAACTTGCCCAAATACGATTTGTTGCTTTGGGCTGAGGTCTTTTTTGATTTCGTCAATTGTGTCTTGCGTATCTAATTTCTGAGAAACATATTCCTGATCTCGTTTCGCAGAAACTGTAATCATAAGATCCCCTTGAGCGAACCGCTGATTGTGAATTGACTCTCGGATGTACTCGTTTTTAACGTGCCCCGTAACTACATACGTTGCAAAAGTAGTAAATTTACATCCGAAACTAGGATCAAATTTACTCGCCGCAATGCACAAACCGAACAACGCCGCCGATTCAACCTCTTCCGCCCGCCATCCGTATACACGAATGTATTTATTGGCGATTTTCATTGCAAGATTCCAATGTGTCTCAACAAGTTTTTGTTGTGGTTCGGTTAACGGTTTGATTTCAATTTTCGCTTTTTTCATTTTTTTACTTTTGTAATAACGCGAATATCTTTCGCGCTTTGTGTTTTCCCCGTCACGCTTTCTTTGTCAACACAATTCACCTGACGGGGGATGTGGTGAATTGTGGTGAATTGTGGTGAATTATTTTTTTTCTTGTTTTGTTGGAATTAAACCACAAAAAAAATCAACTTGCTTTTCTGCTGTTGCCCGTGCAATTCGTACATCTGCATGATTATAGTTTTGTGTGATCGCTATAGTTTTTTGGCCCGCTATTGCTCTCGCAACATCCAAACCGTAAGTCATAACGTTACAAGTTATTGCGCTATGTCTTATTTGGTACGGTGTCCACTTGCTTATCTGTTCCTCACTAGACAGAGACCGATTCGCACGCTTGATCGCGTTATTCACTGCACGATTATAGGTATCTGCGCGAAAATGATCGGTTGTTTTATTCTTGTTTTGCCGGAGATTTTTAATATCACGCTTTTTTTGAGATGGCGTAACTTTTGATTTTCGATTTTGTCGCAAGATTGCGCGCCGTTCCTTTTCGGATTCTGACGGAGAAAAAAGATAATCGTCGGATTTTTTCGATTTAAGGAACGGTAAAATTAACTCATAAGCTATTTCACTCAACGGAATTATTTTATTTTTGCCGGTTGCCCATCGTGTTTTATGTTGTTCTTTTTCTATTGCTCGTTCGACTTGATTAATCTCTTTAACGCGCAAAGACCAGATTTCTGACGGGCGCGCCGAAGTATAAAACTGCAAAGTTATCATCGCCGCAATTGTCGGAGTGCAATATGGTAAGGTCTTTCGGATTGTATCCAAAGAAACATCTGTGCGTTTCGGCTTTTCGGGGGCTGCCGTATGTCCGTACCGCAACGGACGTATCGCAGAAAGACCTTGCCAGCAACCACGCGGTACGATATTGGCATTTTCACCGAATCGGAAAATCGACCGCAAGAATGACATTAGTTTATTAACGTAACGTCTTGAATAGCCTAGATCAACGCATTGATCGCGAATATACAGATAGTGCGAATTACTGAAATTGCCAACAACTACATTTCGGAAATGAGATAATACAATACCGATAATGCACCGGCAATGATAGAGATCAGTTTTGTTTTTGTTTTCTTTTTCTGCCGAAATTAAAAATTGATCAAAAAGATTTTCCAGACAACAATTTTCAACCGGCAATATCAGAGGAACAATTGTTGTATCAAGCGGAGTTTTTCGGTTTGGATTTTGTCGTAAGTCTTTTTCGAGCCAATCTTTTACAAAATTGGCGTATGCTTTTTTTGATTCTATTGTGCCGATTTTTGCATTAAGACTAATTCTTTGCCCTTCGCAATATACTACGGCATAACCTTTTGAGTCACATAATGGTGGAATTTTTTTTCGCATGATTTTTTCAATTTGAGAAAAAACGCGAAAAATTCGCGCTTTTCAAAAAAAAAGTCGATCACGCAAAAAAACAAACAAGCCCGCAAAGCCTATATTTTACACCTACTTAACAAAACTCCCCGAGAAGGACTCGAACCTTCGACCTACGGATTAACAGTCCGCCGCTCTAACCAACTGAGCTACCAGGGAAAATTTCACTCTCCCCCAAAAAATCTCATACGCGTCATCCTACACTCCCTGAACCAAATTTAAGGCGGAAATTTTACAATACAATACCAGCTCGACAAGGGGGGGGGTAATCCGAAGACCATCAGAAAATTATCGAATTCACACAAATCATTATTCAAGGCAACTTCTAAAAACCTATTTTTGACGGAATTATCGAAATCAGGATAGACAAATTTAGACAATAAATTTATTTTATCCACAAATTGACACGAACTTACACAAATTATTTAATTCGTAATCTTTCGTGAAAATTCGTGGACAAAATGAGTTTTTAGAAGTTACCTCAAATGAAATGATACGATATTTATTTATGCAATTTTTGTAACTTTTTCAGTTTCAGGAATAGGTAAAATTGCTTCCCGTCCGTGAACAACTGCTTCTGTTATTCGGTAAGTTACGCCATTGGGCAAATCCGGTAATTCGTACATTATGTCAAGCATTATCTCCTCAACAATTGATCTCAATCCTCTTGCGCCCGATTTTTTTTCCAATGCTTTTTGTGCAATTGCTTTCAACGCTGCATCAGTAAACTCTACATCAGAATCTTCCATTTGGAACAAGCGTCTGTACTGTTTGATAATTGCATTTTTCGGCTCGCTCATAACCCGAATCAACGCCTCTTCATCCAATTGCTCTAACGTAGAAATCACCGGTAAACGTCCAACCAATTCCGGTATCAAACCAAAATGATGAATATCCTCCGATGTTACATTGCCCCAATAACTTGCCTTGTTGTTATCTTGTGCTGAAAACGGTGAATTTGTAAAACCTATCGTCTTCTTGCCCAACCTCTGCCCAACTATATTTTCAAGTCCAACAAACGTACCTCCGCAAATAAACAAAATATTAGTCGTGTCAACTGGAATATAATGTTGTTCCGGATGTTTGCGTCCGCCTTGCGGCGGGACATTAGTTATTGTTCCTTCAAGCATTTTCAGAAGTGATTGTTGAACACCTTCGCCCGATACGTCACGCGTTATTGAAATATTCTGCGAAGTCTTACCAATCTTGTCAATCTCGTCAATATAAATTATTCCGCGCTGCGCCAATTCAACATCAAAATCAGCCGCATGTAACAACTTCAAAATCAAATTCTCCACATCCTCGCCAACATAACCGGCTTCAGTCAATGTTGTTGCATCACCTATTGCAAACGGAACATCTAAAATCTTCGCAAGCGTTTGAGCTAAAAGCGTCTTGCCTGAACCTGTAGGTCCTATAAGCATCACATTCGATTTGTCCAGAACAACATCATGTCCTTCGTCTCTATTAATTAATCTTTTATAATGATTATGGACAGCGACGGAAAGCACTTTTTTTGCATGTTCCTGACCAACAACATACTCATTAAGACGGCACGTAATCTCCCGCGGAGACGGCACCTTTGACAGCGGTTTTGAATTAGAACCAGCATGTTTACGCCGCTCTTGCGTCAGAATAGTTTGGCAAAGATCAATACACTCGCCGCAAATATAAACATCGCCAGGCCCTTCAACTAAAGGACCTACATCCCTATAACTTTTATGGCAGAAAGAACAAAACGCATTTTTTCTGGTTGCGCCGCCTTTACCAGATGTGGAGTTGTCATTACGTCCGGAGGACATGTGGTGATTACCTTTCGTTTTCGTGGTTACAATATATTGGTCAAGTAAGAGATTTCGTCAACTTCCTTATACCCGCCGGTTACATCACTAAAAAGCACTAGCAAAAAAGTAATAAACCAAATAAAAACTCAACGTCAATCAATCCTAAATCAGCGGTTACGATCATCTAATAAGTGCTGCCTTGCAACACTATCCTACAACAAATATGTCATCCATGACCAAAAAACATAACCGAATTTCAACCCAACACAAATTCGGATACGCCGAACTAAATTTACGAAAATTTATGCAAACTGTTTCAAACTATTTTGCGTCTTAAACTCAATACCGCCGCACATTCTCATTTCGTATCCGGCACAAAAATATTACGCCAAAATACAACCCACCGTTTAATCTTTTTGCAATACATCAGTGGAATTTTTGCAACGATATTACAAACTGTTCACACTTTAAGTTTACTATACTGCCGCCTGCTTAACCATCGTCAAGCAGGTTTTCACACTCTTGAGTTACGTAATTTATAGTACGGACAGTACAGATTACAACTTGTCAAGTAATGAATATTTTCCCGTCTTGTTTGGAATAACATGTCGGCAGAAAACTTGAGCATTATCGTAAAAAACGAAATGACAAATATGATGAGTATTCTTACCGCTCATGTTCTTGCAAGGAAACAAAATTCTAATTAACAGTTACATATTTTTTTCAGTGTTATCATTTTCATTTTCCGTGTTATCGTCATTTGAAAGGTTCACCTTCCAATCAATCCCGCAATCTTCGCCGTGTTCTTGCATACGTTTTGTTTCCATTTCAATATATTCTGCCTGACCGTTTTTATTGCCATATTCGCTACTGCCGACAACTTGCGTATCTTGCAATGCCGCCGAATTGTCCGCGCTAAATAACAACGAAGACGCATCTGCTTTATACGGCGCAATTCCCGATTTTTGCTTTTTGTAATTCTTAATTTCGGCAACAATCATTTTAGAAAACCGTTCTTTAATAATTCGGAATTCTACATCAGATAATTTGCCATTGTCATTTAATTCCTGAAAATAATCAAGCTCTTTATTGATGTCATGTTCACGTTGTAACGAATTAGCACGAAATAGTCCTAATACATAAATCGCAATCAATGTTACAACCATTAAAATCACAATATAAATCAAAATCTGAATTATCGGTTCAAAAAAAATAGCCAACATGGTTTTAATTATTCATATTAAATTTTACACAAAACACACGGATTTGCCTATCGGAAAACAGACTCTTAAGTCACGCAATTTATATTTGCTAACAGTACAACGCTCTTGCTCCAACGTGTTTTAAATAACATTTGGTATAACGTATTTTTGCTATCAAATTCTAAAGCATTTTCGATATTTGGCAGTTAAATTAGACCTTTTCTCTAACCTAAAAATACATCAACGCAACAAAAAACCTACAACGAAAAACCGCCTTTAACTCCTCCGAGACCACCACTAACCCCTCCGAAGGTGGGGAATTATTCCCCGCCTTCGGAGGGGTCAGGGGTGGTCACCTACAGGTTAGCGAAAAGGTCTATTGTAAATGGCAAAAAAGAAAATAATAAAAAATATATTGAATATTTAGTATAACCGTAAATTCCGGTTTTTTTCAATTCAAACCAAAGAACCCTCAACCTAATAACGAATCAAATTGTCCAGTACACAAAAATTCAAAATTCAATCGTAATAATTCAACCGTGTGTTTTTTTATCGAACATATTCAATAGCAACCATTCACTTTCATCCTCCAATTCCTATACTGCTCGTACTATAAATTGCGCTTCAAGAACGTAAAAGCCTGCTTTCCGATACGTAAGTAGACGGCAATGAAGGAAATTTAAAGTGTGAACAGCTTAATACAACCGATTTGTCTATGAATAAAATTTTATTCCTGATATTTTTTGTAATTTTATGTTTTCTTAACGTCGTCAACTTCGGCGGCAGAATTGTTTTTTCGCAAAATACTACTCCGGTTGTTATGATGAATGAACGAATATTTTCGATTCCGTTTCAGGTTCTTAATAACAACAGTTATGATCGAACGGACGAGGTTGAATTGATTGTTTCAAAAGATCGCGGAACGCATTGGTATTCTGTCGGACGCAAGCCGATTGAAGCGAAATTCTTTGTATTTGAAACAGATTCGGATGGTGAATATTGGTTCGCTTTCAGGACAATTACAGCTTCAGGTTCCGTAAAACGTTCCGCAATTAATTCTCCGCAAATCCGCGTACTTGTTAATACGTCAAATTTGACCGCAACTCAGAAAACAAACTCACAACTACAAAATTATAACACCCCAAACACCGCAAACAGCAAATCTCATAAAATTACCGAAGGCACAATTCAACCGCCTAAACCTATCGTGTTCAATAAAAATCCAGAAAATATTCCCGACAAAAAAATAATTAAAAACAAAACCGAACAAGCCAACTCGACATCAAACAATCAAAAAAATCATAAAAATCAAGAAAAACAACTCGTTAATTTACCACCGCTGGTTTCTCCCAAAAACAAATTACTAAACATAAACAATGACAACATTGAAGAAACAAAATCTCATATTACAGGAACAATTGAGTTGCCGGATAAATTGAGTAAAACTGAACGAAGAGCAAAATTATTGTTGAGTTTGTTTGATAATGTTGCGGCGTTGTTCAAGAATGAAATTTACGATAAAAATGATGTTGATAAAAATACCGGCAATAAAAAAGTAATTGCAAAAAAAATTGATAAAAATGATGTTGGCAATACAAATATTTCAAATGATATAATGCCCGTGAATAATCATAACGAAAAAGATAATGTCGCAATAAAAGACGGACCGCCGCGTGAGTTAGGCATTGTTGCGAAATCTATTGATTCTCCGTCTGCGGTTATGGCAACAGCAGCGGAAACAGTTGCAAAAAATTATCAACAGGTTCGTAATACGAATCAAAATCAGAATCAAGAACAAAATACAACTCGTGATATTGTTAAGTTGCGGATTACAGGTGTAACGATGAATGTTGCAACGGAGCAATATCAGATTATTGTCAAATGGAACAGTGGAGATTCGGCGGTATCGGGCAAGTTGGTTGATGTTTTGCGCGGCGAATCGGAAAATGGACTCTGGCAGCCAATAGCTATCGGACTTCCAAACAATGGAGAATATTGGTGGTATGTTTCGCCGGAGGACAAAAAACCTTTCTACATAAAAATCAGAACCCGCAACTCAGTCGAAGTTATTTGTGAAGATACAACTAAATCTCCAATAACAATAAAGTAAAAAATAACTATTCAACCGCAGAACTCAATTGTTTAGGAAAAGATGCAGTAGTTTCAATTTAAGCGTTAAAATCTGATTATAACAAATGTTATATCGTTTAAGTAATTATTTATTCGCGGTGGTTGGTATGATTATTGCATTAACAATAGCGGCTTTGGTGAAAATTGATTGTTTAGCAAAACTGGTCTATTTAATATTGGGTAAAATATATGAAATGGATAAAAATATTTCAAATATTCATTTAAAATCGGAATGCTTAACTTGAAACCACTGGGAAAAGGGGTTAGGAATTAGGAACGAATCAGACAAAAACACATCACTCTAAAATAAACAACCCTTATTTATCCAATTTCTCTTAGTAACGAATAAATAAGGGTTTGAAATATTGAGTTGTTTGGCAAATTGTGTTGTTTCGTGCGGATTTAAGCTGTTCACAGTTTAGAAATACAAGTCGCGGTCTTGTGAATTATTTATCCTTTCGATCCTTTTTATTATTTCAGATTTTTGCGGACTGTTAGGTAATTTGTCTAATTCATTTTGTAAAACTTTTTCGCCGATTGCTTTTGTTTCTGGCGAAGCGTGATCGACGAGATATTCTTTAAGAGTTGTGAGTGCATTTGGAGTACACATTTTTTGAATGAAACCTGGAATTGCGTACTCCATGAAAACTTTTCCGGTTCGCCCAAGCCTATAACACGCCGTGCAAAAACTTGGCACATAACCATCTTTCAATAATTGCCCGATAACCTCATCCAACGGACGAATATCACCGAGTTCAAATTGTTCTCTTTCAAGAACTTGTACTTGTACATCTTTGATTTCGTTGTTGTCAACATCCTCATAACCTCCGATTTCAATGTGTCCGCCAGCGTCAATTTGCGATACTCCGAAACCCAACGCAATTTTTCGTAACTCCGCAGGTTCACGCGCCGTAACAATCAATCCGGTATAAGGCACCGATAAACGCAAAATCGCAATCAATCGCAAAAAATCCGCATCCGCGACATCATGTTCCGCAACTTCACGAAGCGTAACTCCGCTTGCCGGTCTAAGCCGCGG
>JAITDV010000409.1 GCA_031282385.1 Planctomycetaceae bacterium
AAATCACTTTCCTTCGTTTTCGCGTAGTCCTGCAATTCCTTTTGCTTTGCTATAAAACCAGGGTGATTTTTTATCAGTTGGGCAATGTCCACAATCGCAACTTGATAAGGCCTAGGAGTTGCAGAAGCCGAAGTATTCTGCGCACTCACAACCGCCGTAACAAAACCGGCAAAACCTAACATCATCACGCCAACAACAAGGGGGATCCAATTTGTTCGTTTCACTTTTTAACTCTCCTTTTCTTTATATGAAAGGTATTAACATTGTGTAGTTTGTTACACGCAAAAAAACAACTCATTTGTTTTGCGCGCAATCCGTTAAATTCATCCTTGAAAAAGGTGGTCGAGGTACTCAATCACACCCCAAACACCACTAACACAAAACGGCTTCCCGCCAGAGTCAGTTTCAAGCTGGCGGTATTGTGCAATATTTTTCAAATCGGGTAAAGATCAATTTTTGATAAATTTTTATTCAGAATAATCGTTTTTATCGAAAATTTTTCGCCATTTGTTAAAATAGGAAAGAAATATTTTGAAAAACATCAAATAATCTACACGCAATTTTCCACAGTATGAATCGTAACCGACAATAGTTTTGCAGAGTCGCCGTATTTTTTTGACCTCGCAAGAAAACACTCCCAAAGATTTCGCCCAAAAAATTAAGAAAATTATTTAAAAATTTTGGAAAAAAATTAAGAAAATTTCTAAAAAATTAATTTTGTTCGATTTTAATCAGTCAAAATTTATCCAAGTTGACTAAAATTTAAAAATTTGGTAACTGTTCAGTTGCGAGTGTAAATTTGCCAAATTTTATTAGAATACCTGTTAATTTACAAAACAACACAAAAAAACATTCTACTGAAATATTACGTAAAATGTCAGAGTTAAATATTAAAGCGTTAAATAGTTTTATTGAATCTGTTACGGTTGGAGCTGAAGAGGCGGCTTCGGCATTTCAACGCACGTTTGATATTGCGGTTAAGATAACGGCGGGTTCGGGCGGAGGTTATAGTGTTGGGGAGTTTTCTTCTAAGTTGCGCGGCGGCGGTCTTGCTGTTTTGTTTATGTTTGGCGGGAGCGGTATTACGGTTTTGATTCCTGATTCAACCGGACTTGTGCCTGCTTGGTGCAGTAATCCTGACGCAACAGGTAAAAGTAAACTGTCAACTTTTGCCCAAGAATGGGGAATGAATCTTGTACCGGAAATTTTTTCACCAGACGATTACAAAGCAGCAATGATCCATAATATGGAACGTGCAATAATAAGAGGCGGTATTGATCTTTCTGCGGGGTATCTTGATCTTAATTTGACGAAACCTGATGGCAATGTTGTTAAGATTTATATTGTTTGGGCGTTGGATTCTCCGTCTGAATTTTTCAAAGAAGAAACCGGTTCAACTGATTCGGAAACAATACCTGGACTGCCGAAATTAGATTCCAATAAACCGCCGTTACTTGATAATGGGGTTCCGAATTTTGAATCTTTTGGCGGTTCAGAATTTTCGGAAGCGGTTGACAAACACAGGGCAATAGATGATTTACCCGGTTACAGCCGTAGTTTGTTAAAAATAAAAGTACCGGTTGCAGCTGTTTTGGCAACCGCAAGGAAACCAATTAAATCTATTCTTGAACTTGGTGTAGGATCAGTAATTCAATTTGATAAATCGTGTGATGAATTGTTGGATGTTGAGGTCGGTCAAAAAATAACGATTGGTTCGGCAGAGGCGGTAAAAGTTGGGGACAAATTCGGATTCAGGATACACACAATGGTACTACCAAATGAACGATTCCGAACTGTAGAAATCCGCAAAGAAGGCGAATACCGCATGAAAAACGACACTCCGCAAATCATCGGAAAAACGCCAGTCAAATCCTTCAGCTAAAAAAAATTGGTAACTTCTAAAAACTCATTTTGTCCACAAATTTTCACGAAAGATCACGAATTAAATAATTTGTGCAACTTCGTGTCAATTCGTGGATAAAATAAATAGACCTTTTCGCTAACCTGTAGGAGACCACCCCTGACCCCTCCGAAGGAGGGGTCAGGGGTGGTCTCGGAGGAGTTAAAGGCGGTTTTTCGTTGTAGGTTTTTTGTTGCGTTGATGTATTTTTAGGTTAGAAAAAAGGTCTATTGAACAGTTACAAATTAAGGTACAAATTAAATAGACAGTTACCCTCATGGTTGTATTGAGCGGTAAAAAGGTTAAACTGTTAGCCTTTTGCGTTGAGAAAACGGCGGGATTAGAAAATATTGCGCAAAAATATGCTCATCATACTTGACTTTTGTTTTTTTAGGTTGGCGTTCAAGTTTATCATGTCCTCAAAGTCCATTTTGCCCTTTTAAACTGTTCACGCTTTGGATTTACTTCACCTCCGTCTGCTTACCTATCGAAAATCAGATTTTTGCGATCTTGAGTCCCGCTGTTCATAGTACGAACAGTAGACCTTTTCGCTAACCTGTAGGAGACCACCCCTGACCCCTCCGAAGGAGGGGAATAATTCCCCTCCTTCGGAGGGGTTATGGGTGGTCTCGGAGGAGTTAAAGGCGGTTTTTCGTTGTAGGTTTTTTGTTGCGTTGATGTATTTTT
>JAITDV010000544.1 GCA_031282385.1 Planctomycetaceae bacterium
TCGATAACAGGTTTACGTTTCCCAATCTGCTTGATCTGTACAAAAAGTTGTGTCATCTTTTTTGAAATAATTTATGAAAAATAGGGAATTATCGGGCAATTTCCAGATAAAAAGAACGATTAGTCCAGTTATACATTTTGCAAATCGCCTGTCAATATCTACAACTAAAGATCGCAAACTAAAGATCGTCGTCTATTTATATCATTTCAGTATCTATTCAGCCGTGTGTTTTTCAATCTGCAACTATTCCGTTACCCAAACTCAATAAATCCGCGAGGGACAACATCGTTTTCCGAACGGCGTTAATATTCCAACCCTTATTTGTTAAATACCATTAGTAGCCAAAATTCCATCCACTCCGACGCGTTATTATGCCTTTATGTTTTGTTTGAATTTGATATTGTTTTAAATTTACCATCGAAAGAATAAGGGAATTAAGGACGCATTTTTGTGGCGTTGTTTGCTGCTAATGGAAATTGGACAAATAAGGGTTGTTTACTTTAGAGCGTTGCTTTTCGGCTTGCTCCGTTCCTATTTTTTTAATAGATCTTTTCTCTAACCTAAAAATACATCAACGCAACAAAAAACCTACAACGAAAAACCGCCTTTAACTTCTCCGAGACCACCCTCCGAATGAGGGGAATTATTCGCCTCCCTCGGAGGCGTCTTCTTATTCCCCTCCTTCGGAGGGGTCAGGGGTGGTCTCCTACAGGTTAGCGAAAAGGTCTAATCCCTAACTCCTTTTCTTAAACAACTGGATTCTAGGGCTGAATAGTTACTTATTTCGTTCAAACTGCTCTAATTTAGTGAAAGGAAACAAAAATTTTTTTGAGAAAAGATTTCTTTATGGAATGTACACGCATATAATAGTAGCAACTCACACATTAAATTTTGATTAGCCTAAATTGGTAAGATTATTTTCCACTTCATAAAATTTTCAGATACCGATCACACTTTAGAATTCGGTAATATACTGTTCGTAATATGAATTGCACGACTCAAGAGCGTAAAAGCTTGTTTCCGGCAGGTAAGCTGGCTGCGACAAAAAAAGAAAATTAAAGTGTAAACTGTTTATAAAGTTAAAGCGATATTTCCGATATTCAATCCCGCGAATTCTACCGAAAATTCAATTGCAAACAGCCGCTTAAAAATAGCCGTTAAAAAAATGATTCTTTGACATAACTCAATTCTGGATTCCATCCTAACCCCTACCTTCCAGCTTGACCTGTTGTCGGTATAATGTTGCGGTTTGAATCCGGTGAGCTGTGTGAGCTGTAATTATGAGCTGTAAATGCTTTAATATTCACCTTAATCCATTGTTTTTTTATACTTTGAGTAAACGGATTTTAAAGTATGTTCGGTGTATTTAAGCCGGTTTATGTGTAAATTTTTGAGAAACATAGAAAGAAAGGTACAAAAATGCGTCATTTAAGAAAAGGTAGGAAGTTAGGACGTAATCCTAGTCACCAGCGGTCATTACTTAGAAATCTTATTATTGCAATATTGAAGACGGAAACCGATGATACAGAAGGCACGAAAAATGTCGCCAAAAATCCGGGACGTATAATCACAACACTCCCTAAAGCAAAAGAAGTTCGCCCGCTACTTGAAAAATGCGTAACAATAGCAAAAAAAGCGCAAGTTCATTTGCGGGCGGCAAAAGAGCTTGAGATTGCAGCGGAACGCGGGTCGCCGGAATGGCGTACATGGCGCGGCAGCGAACTTTGGCAAAAATGGAATCATGCAATGGCGCCGGCACTTGCAGCAAGACGGCGGTTGCTAAAAATAATTGGTAATAAAGACGCTGTGCGAATTCTATTTGACATTGTCGCGCCAAGATTTGAGGATCGTAACGGCGGTTACACTCGAATTTTAAAACTGTTTACAAAACGGGTCGGCGACGCCGGTCAACGTGCAATACTTGAATTTGTCGGTAAAAATAACCGTGTACGAAATCGTATAAAACGTGTAAAAGTAGAATAATCATATTACCGAAACACACTAACATAAAATCAAGTATAAATATTTATACCAATACACATTAGAATTCAGTAACACAAAAACATTAAAGCGGGCTTTCCAATCAGTAAGCCCGCAAGTGTTACGAAAACCAAGGTGTGAGCAGTTTGTACTGATCGTGTTATAAATTGCGTGATTCAAGAGTGTCAAAGCCTGTTTTCCGATAGGTAGGCAGGCGAAGGTGAAGAGAATTTGAAGTGTGAACAGTTTAAAACCACAATCAATAAATTTCCGTATTTTTTTGCATCCGGACTGTTTTTTTGTAACAATAATTCAGTCAGCGGCAAAATCCATTTCAACCCTAATTTTTTTGTCCGCCAACTTACATAATTTTATGTAATATTACTGCTCATACTATAATTGCGTGACTCAAGAGCGTAAAAGTCTGCTTTCCGATAAGTAAGCAGGCGGCAGTAAAGGAAAATTCAAGTGTGAACAGTTTAAAATGCGGCGAATACTTGCAAAAATAATATTTGAATAAGTTGTCGAATAAATTGATATGGATTTGCGCAACAGAAATTGTCCTGATTTCGCGAGACCTGTGTTGCAGATTGTTTTCTGTGTTTTTTTTCGGGACAAATTTTATGATATTAGGAGATTGGTGTGATGGCATCAACTCAACATATCCAAAATGAACAACCGCCTTTCGATTATACGTCGGCGTTGACGCGGGTTTGTGCGGATGTATGTTTTCGTGTTCCGGCGTTGAATCATATTGATATGGAGCGTGTTGCGGTTTGTTATTCGCAAACGCGTCACAGTGATCCGGTGGGGATTTTTGCGTGTGTTACGCCTTTGCGTTTTAAGGACGGCGATCTCACAAAACCAACGCGTTGCGGCGAGGTTACTTTACATCGTTATTTTGGTGATAGCGGTATAGAGTATCTTTATATTATACATTTCTATATTCCGCGTTTTATTGAATTGCGGTTGCCGCAAAAATTGGAAACGATAGTGCATGAACTTTATCATATTTCACCATTGTTCAATGGCGATTTACGGCGTTTTGCCGGCAGATGCAGTACACACGGTTCGTCGCAAAAAAAATATGATCAAATAGTTCAAGGTTTTGTCGATCATTGGTTAAAACAAAATCCGCCGCCCCAAATCTGGGATTTTTTGAGGTTTAGCTACAAGGAATTAATATCAACTTATGGCAAACTTGTCGGGAAAAAAATTAATTTCCCGAAAATCATCCCAGTCAAAAAATGAAAAAAATAAGTCTCTAATAATCTATTTTTGTCTCATAAATTTTTCAAGAATAGACCTTTTCGCTAACCTGTAGGAGACCACCCCTGACCCCTCCGAAGGAGGGGAATATTCGCCTCCGAAGGAGGCGTCTCCTTATTCGCCTCACTCGGATGCTTCTTCTTATTCGC
>JAITDV010000606.1 GCA_031282385.1 Planctomycetaceae bacterium
CGTCAACCTCAACCCGCTCACAACGCTCACTTTTTAATACTTGTTCTCTTGTTAAAATTCCCATTTTTTACTTTTTAAGTTTAATTTTTTATCATGGACATAAAGGATAAAAGGGATAAAAAGCGTCATGATAAACATAAGCACTCTTGCCGCTATTGTAGGGACGCACAACCGTGCATCCCTACTCCCGCCATCCCTGCATTCGTTATTTTTAGCCATTTGCCTGATACACCGATAACGCAAGCATCCCCGCCTCCACGTTACTACCATTTTCCGCAAACCCTACCTTCGGTTTGCCCGACGCTTTGAATTTGATACTCGACCCGATGATCTTTCCATATTCACCCTTCAACTCCAACCCTCCGCCGCCAAACGCAAGCGTTCCAATAACATTAATAATCATCTGTTCCATAATTTTTCTCCTTAAAAGTTTGGCGGAAATGGAATCTGAAAATCGAACATTAAATTCCTCACTTCCGTAAATACCGTCTCCGGCACCACACAATACGGCATCCCGTAATCAAACGAAGCCGCCAGGAATCTTTCCAGTATTTCCCGCGTCATCCAGCAACCATCAAACGGCTCCTTAAACGTCGCTTTTTTATAAAGTTTGCCATGCGAATTCGCCCAAAAAACATATTCACTTCCCTTGCGTTTCATCCACGTTGTAAAGCTCGTGGCATGCGACCACGAACCGCCAAGCACCGCAATCTGCACATTGTTTTTGTCAATTGTTGATCCCTTTACCGCAGTCCCGTTTCCCAATGCAACCCCAAATCCCGCCCTTGCATACCGCATGATCTGGTCAGCTATCCCCGCCGCCGTCTTTGATTGTAACCACACGACCGCCGATTGATGCTTTAACGCCATCTTTCTAGGTTCGTCCTCGTTGGCAATAAAATCATTCGACACATTCGTGTTGTCCTTGCCCGCTTGAGCGACAGAGAAATGCCCTATCTCATTCGCCGCCTTCGCCATCTTCGCAACCGATTGTCCGCCTCGCTCCGATCTGTTTTTAGATAGCCGCCACAACAGATAAGGATTCGTTTCCGAATAAACCAACGGAGCCCCCAAAGCAATTGAAGATAATACCCCCGACCGATACGCGAAATCATCTGCATGACCCATACACGACGGTCGGTCGCCTTGACTATAATACAACCCCTTGACCAATGTTTTCGTTTCAGGCAACGAATCAAATACCACCCAAGGGAACACACACCGGGACTTCTCTTCCATCATTATCTCGATGTTATCTCCACGCCGGTCAATAAAATCCTCCCAAGTATCATCCCACCTGATCACTGGCATCTCACCAACCTTGTAAATAGTCGGCAAAGATATTGACCGCGACTCCATCTCCGATAATAACCGCTCGTCATCTTCGGTTTGAAGTAGACAGCCGTCTAAAAAATTTTCACTTGTACAAGACATAATAATTATTAGACCTTTTCTCTAACCTAAAAATAAATCAACACAACAAAAAAACTACAACAAAAAAACGCCTTTAACTCCTCCGAGACCACCCCTAGCCCCTCCAAAGGAGGGGAATAAGAATACGCCTCCGAGTGAGGCGAATAAGGAGACGCCTCCCCGATGGAGGCGAATAATTCCCCGCCTTCGGAGGGGTCAGGGGTGGTCTCCTACAGGTTAGCGAAAAGGGCTATTCAAAAGACTCTATTAATTCATTTATTTTTTTTGTCAAAGTTTCGACGTCATCCGCCGATTCAAACATCGCATTGATCGCGTCAATCGTCGAATACCAGTCCTTATTCGCAATCAATGCACCTATGTTTGTCTTTATCGTTACAATAATATCCGACCGGTTTGTAATCGTTTTGTTCGCAATATCCGCCTCCGCCGTCCGCAACGCTTTAACTAAAATCTGCCGCTTCTTTGGGTCTTTCGGTGCCTCTTTGGCAATCTCTTCAGCAGTTAGTTTTTTTGTCCTGTCTTTCTTTCTCTGAATCTTTTCCGGCTTGTCAATCGAACTCTGAATAGAAATTAAAGCCGAAAATAAAGCACTCAAGCATAAACATAACAAGAACCCAAAAGCAATCTGCTTCAAATTCCATAACAACTCTCCAATCACCCCAAAACCATAACGCAACCAAATATAAACCTTCGTGCGCTGCTCAATTTGGTCAAGGTTGTTTTGAGCTTCCACAAGCGCGTTTTTTCTCGCTTGTAACTCGTTGTGCAAGGCTTTTACCTCGCCGACTTCTTTGTTTTGTGTTATTGTCATTTTCAGGTAGGCGGCTCTTTCGCCGAAAGTCCGCAACGGTTGATCAAAGGGACACACGCCATTTGATCAAAAATCAAATCCCCATAATTCTGAATTCTGAATTCTGAATTAAAATTGTCCATTGGCTTCGCCCAGTCTGTTTTGAATAAAATCCATCAAATCATACAACGTCTTAATGGCATTCGGCGTTTGTAATATCAGGCTAAAAATCCATATTGCCGTTACAACACTTCCCGCCTCCGCCTCCAACATCGCCGCGTCTTCCGCCTCTTGACTCTCGTCATCATCCTGCGTTGGATGCAATACCGCCCGTATCTTTTGACGTACCCGTTCAAAAAAGCTCAACTCGCGAATTTTGTCCGGAATCGGATCAATTCCATGAATCTTATTCCACACAATCTCATACAACGCCGACGTCTCAAGAACACTCACCAATATTGACAACACCTTGTTATCAATCTCCGGCGGCGTGAAATTTACTATTACTAACAAACGATTTTGGCATAACCACAACGCCCATTGCCGGAACTCCTCCTTGTCTGCCGGCGGCGGCAACCTCAATAACCGCTTGCCCGACCACTTCGCAATCGGTAAACTCATCTTGTACAGCACCGCTAAAAAACCTGTTTTAATTGATTCAAACATTTGAATTAAGTTGGTTCAGAGTTAAAAAAGGGAAGGGAGAAAATTAACCCCCAAACTCCCCTCCCCCCGATCTGAGATTAGCCCAAAATCTCAAACCCAAATCTTGCCGTCGGCGTTCCCGCCGAATTGGTTACGCCATTCAACCGCACATACCGCTTCGTCTTTGTCGGCACACGAAAAAACGCCTCCATCTCCGGTGCACCATCCGCACTCCCCGTCTGCTTCCATAAGTTTGACGTATATTCATCAACGTCTGCTTCGAAATCCGGCGTGTCCGCGAATTGAATTGTATATGTTGCCGACTTGTTGGCAGGCAACACCGCAACCAAACTCGCCTCCGCCCACAACCTGATCTCATACTCTTCCAACCTCGAACCATTAGCAGTCAAAATCCCAAGATCAATCGGGTCAGTTGCCGCCGTTGCCGCTAATACCTTTTCGCGTTGTAACAACACATCGCGTACTCTGTAAGAACTATATGCCATTATTTTTCTCCTTAGATTTTTACGCCGGGATTCCAATTACCCGCTTTTCCTTGTTTATCAACACATCCGAATACGCTATCGGGATGCCGTTATGTTCGTGCGGTAAAGTTGTGTAACCCGACTGCACCGTAATATCCGCCCCCTGACTTCCCGCTCCAACAATACTCGTTACCGTCCGACTCGCGGCTAACATTATTCCCGCCGCCTTCGTTGTGATTATCGCGTTGGGAGTCCCATAAGGCCACTTCGCTATCGCCGTCGTAATCATCTCGTCCGTGAACGCCGTCCGATTTTTTGTTACAGTAAATGCCGTCGTAATGTCAATATTCGCAATCCTACTCGCAGCATATCGCGAAAGAAAACCAAACCCGGGATAAAACTCAAAATTCGTCCGCACCACCGGAATCAATTTTGTCGGGTCTTTCGGGTCAGGTACGTCATCATCAATCGAATCACCAAATTCCATCGTGCCGTTTTCACCAAACAACCAAGTTACACCATTGCGATTGTTGAAATTCACCAGATACGCACTGCTTAAATTAGCCCCTGAACCGCCCGCATCGAACACCATGTCCTTCTCAATAAACTCCTGCAACTCCTGAAACCCATATTTGGACGGCGTACTATTCGCAACCTGACCGCCATAAAAAAACTGTTTTTCCAACGCACTAATAACAGACTCAATCCCATTCGCACATTGGGCAGTCAAGAACTTTGACCACGCGTCCGCGTCACGTTTCATCAGCGCACGATCAACCCAAAAATACCGCGTTACAGTTGTAATATCAAACCGGCGTGTTTCATACGCGCCTTGCGACATTCCAGCACCACTGTTGATAGCACGAAACGGATCAACCTCCTCATTGCTGATACGATACAGCCCCTTAAAAGAGTCCCAGCTTATCGTGTCGCTTGCCACCGGAATCGAATGACCCATCGTGTCATTGCCCGTAACAGCCGGATTCGATTTGATGACTTCATTTATAATCTCGCGACCGTCCAAGCCCTTAAACTTCAACACGTCGAGAAGTGATACATTTAACTCAGCCATAATTTATTCTCCTTTATTGTTTCATATATTTTAGTTTAATGTTGTCTTTGAAAGACAACTTTTTCGTCTCGTCGATTTTCGCTTGCGTTGCGGAGATTGGTTCCGTTACGCCTCGTCTTTCTGCCGTCAACTTTGCCACCTGCGCTTTCAGCTTGGTCAATTCCGCCCGCAAATCCTCGTCCTTTTTCGGTTCGTTTTTCGGCGGATCACCCTCAGCCGGTTTTGGGTCTTCAGTTGGCGAAGTGTCGTCATCCGGTTTCGGATCAGTATCATCCGCCAACGTAGCACCCCCCGCGTTTTTTAACGTCTGATACGCCTGATCAATCGCGTCAAAATCCGCCCCCGCCTGATACAACTTGACCCCAATCTCCGCGCCAAATTTTCCTGTGAATTTCGATAACGTCTCGTCCTTCACTGTCTCCGGTTTGTCTTTGTCATTTTCATCTGACATCTTTTTTAGTTCTCCTTTTTTCTTTCTACGCACCATCTGTAAACCAAGCAGTGCATTCGTTTCTTTGTCCCTCCCGTAAGGACAAATCGAAATTCCGCGAACCTCAACGTTGTGATATATCGTAAACGGTCCCTGTAACTCCCTCCCGTTCATATTTACCTTTTCTCCGACTTTTACCTTCGTTGCATCGTATTCACTTACTATTATCGTCGGCGATATTTCCCACGGCGTCCCCGCTATGCCGCGCATAATTATGTCATACGCCCTGTCCCCCTCCTTCAAAGACAAAAGCCACCCATCCCCCGACCAACCAACCAAGCATGATCACGCGATATAATTTTCTCATGCTTGAAACCGCCCATCTCTTGACGCTTCGATATTGCGTACTCAATTACCCGCCCGTATTCGTTCTTATGTAGTCCGTGATACCACTCTTGATCCATGCCGACATCGTCAGGATTCCGAACCCGATCACCCTCGACCAATTGCAACTTTAAGTCGGCATGTTTGATAATCAAGATGTCACCGTCTGTCGTCCGATGCATCTCAATCAATTGCAATAACTCGTCAAACGAAAACTCACCGGCAATATCACAACTCTCCCTATGTTTCCAACGCTTAAACAACAACTCCACTCCTGCTTGTATAGCAACATGTCTTTTCGCACCAGTAAACTTTTTTTGTAATGTTACATTCGACCTATCACTCTTACTAAAACGCTTGCGTATCTGCTCTGGAAACGTCCCGTAATCAATCACATATCCGGTAAAATCATCCGCCCAAGCAACAACACAATAATAGAGCAAATCATCATGAACATCGATCATCGCCGTTATCCTCTGAGCTTCTGTCGGCACAAATCCACGCTCATAAAATTCCCAACCTAAACAGACAAGAAATTCTTAATACTTTATATAAAAAGAGTTATATGAGATAAAAAATATTATTGAACTATTCTACTGTTGTTTTTGTTTTCTGGACGTTTTTTTGATATTCTCCGAATAATTATTAAATTTGTAAAAAATATTTTAATCCCGATAATCAATAAAACCGATAAACGCCGTAAGCGAATATGGCGTTTCAATTCTACGTTTCGTGTAATTCACAATGATAACCTACATTTGGGATAATGCCCTAAAGTTTGGAACTCGCTTAACCAAGTAGAAAAATTTAACTGTTAGTTAGATGATAAACATTATTTTTTCGTATTTGCAAACATGAACAATGATGACCAACGATAACGCAATGATCGATTAAATAAGACAACTATACTGTTCGTACTGTAAATTGTGCGACTCAAGATTGCTTTCCGATGTAGGTAAGCTGGCGGAGCAAATGAAATTTGAAGTGTAAACCTGTTTAATGTGAACAGTTTAAAACGGTTGCTTTGTTACATTCCCGTCTGCCTTGTAGTTTCGTAAACTTTATGCCTTTTCGTACCCCAAAACAGTTAATAATTTCAGATAACGAAAAAGGCAAACAGCACAGTATATCAGCGTGCTTCCGGTAATTGTCCGGATTGCAATATTATGTCAACAATACACAATCCGACAAATCTCAAAATAAATACAGGCACGTTGTTAAGCCAGATATCACTTGCCCGCACGAATGATGCCTTGACGAAATCTATTCGCAACATTTCTACCGGTTTACGAGTTGAATCCGGTCGAGATGATCCGGTTGGTTTTATTGCCGGCAGCTCTATGCGTACCGACTTGGTTTCAATGAAACAAGCAGTTTCAAACAGCCAACGTGCCGATAAAGCAATTTCATTGATCGATAGTACACTTGCCAATGTTAATAGTCTTCTGAATGATCTACGCGGTATTGTTACTCAAGCCGCAAACACCGGCGTTGAAAATACCGCAACAATAGCATCCCTACAACTACAAGCCGACGCAATCATCAACGTAATTGACTACTACTCCACTTCAACAACTTTCAACGGACAAAAATTACTTGACGGCTCGCTTGATTTTAACTTGATCGGCGCCGACACAACTGACTTACAAAAAGTTGATATTCGTCAAGCTAATTTTATTGGGCGCACCGAAAAAGATATAGTTGCGGAAATTATTGCACCGCCGACCCGTGCAGAATTATATTACCCGCTCGGCGGACTTGCCAACGATACAATATTCACAATAGGCGGCACAAACGGATATCAAATTTTCAATTTTGACAAAACCGCATCATTAAGCGATATTGCCAACGCTGTTAATCTTTACAGTGATGCTACCGGAGTCGCCGCAAAAGTTCACGCACAAGGAACAACTGGTTCCACGTCAATCAGTTCTTACGGGAAAAATAACGACATCATTTTAACCGCAAGCAGAACCGGTAAGGAAAACGGTAATTTTGTTGTTAAATATTCTGCGCCGAAACAAGGTAATGAGTCCGCGTTCTTAAATGTTGCTCAAGGATACGGCAACGATCCGACGGTTATTGAGGTTGTTTTACAGACAGAAAAATGGTCAAATGCAGAATACATATTTAATAAATCTGGTGATAGTATTGCCGACAATGAATTCAAGATTGTTGCTAAATATGCAGGCGCTGAATTTAATAACGTCAATTTTGAAATAAACAATATTTTTGGCAATACAAACGGAGCAGTGCCGGGTATAGATGTTGATCTTACACAATCACCGAAAGTTTTTCGTATCAATATTTCATACAACGAAAATAACCCAAACGATCCTACAAATACGACTGTGCAAAATCTTGCGTCTTGGATTGCGGATTCGCCGATTGCGAATTATTTTGAGTTGCAACATACAGGTCAATCGGATGGCAGCGGCGTAATTATTCCCGACAGCAAAATTGAAACACTAAAAGAAGGCGTCAACGGCGGTACAATAACTTCAACCGCCGAACAAATCGCAACATTGATAAACACATCGCCATTATTAAAAAATCCCGACGGTTCCGGTCGGCTCTCCGCAACAATACCATCTGATGCGCTTGGAATCGGTACTGTTTCACCGTTTTTTGACGCGGCTTATTACGGTTCACCGCAAGAAAATAATTACCTGCAATTTCTCGCACCTGAAAATTCACCAACAATCAAATTTGTCTCAAATCCAAATGAATTGCTTTCAATAGATGCAACAAGCGAACCGCCCGTCTATAGTTATGCAATCGCAGAAATTCAAGGACTTGATCCTGATACTTCTTTCACAATAAAATCACGCGACTCCAAATTAGAGAACAATAACGTAACGATAATTATGCGTGATGCGGTTGATGAATCGGCAATTTTTGATCCGGAAAAAAACGCGGTTGTGATTTCTGTCGATTTCACAGGCAGACAAAACGGCACTAATCCGAACGGAGCATTCACAATGAATGATCTTGTTCAAATGGTGGAAAATGACGCTTTATTAGGACAACGTTTTACAGTTATTCCGCAATCCGGTTATGACAAGTCGAATCCGCCAAAGTTTACGAATGAAGCATATATCGGAATTAACGCAGAGTTAGGTAAAACTTCAGGCGGGCTTATTTCTGCGGGTACAGTTGTAGTGCATCTTGAAACTGATGCGAATGGAATTGTCAAAACGACGGCAAATGATCTTGTCAAATTTTTCAATGATCCGCCGACAGATGACGCTAAAGCTGTGTTGGATAAACTTGGAATAAGTGTGTCGGTTATAAGTCCGGGTAATACAAACGAAACTGTTTCAACAACCGGAAATTCAGAGATCGGTACAGGTTTACTTCACGCAACAGTTGAAGATAAAGACAATAAAAACGAAACAGCAAATTCTGAATGGAATTTTGGCGCAATTGAATTTAGTAGAAATTTACCGGATGATGTTAAAGCGTCGGCGTTGTTGCTTGCCCGTAATGGAATTGATGCGACGTTTCAAGTTACGGCACGTAGCGCTGATGCAAAATATGATGGTACAGAGATTGTAGTCGTGTCAGACGGCTCAGGTACAAATGTTTCTTACGATGCGCAATCGAAACAAATTACTATCAGTATTGATCCTGATGATCCTCCAACATCGCAAAAAATCGTAGAATTAATCAATTCTACAGAAAGTGTAGCCGATCATTTTGTAGCTGCAATTCCGAATTCCGCAAGCGTACCACCTGGCTCCCAACCTGGAAGTGCCCCCATATCGGTTGGGGACAGGGGTACGCTGCGGGCGTTTTATTCTGATGAAGTTGTTACCGGTTCTGCCGGAGTGTCAATGCTTGGCAGCAGTGATAGTGAAGATATGGGATTGACGTTTTATTCTGTTGAATATGGCAGCGCGGAGTTTGTCGAGGTTGTTGCGGGACAAGGTACAAATTTCCCAGTCAGAGATAAATACGGTGCGATCAAAGAACATGTTTACGGAAGTGATATTGTTGCGTTTATCAATAACCAGGCAACAATTGGTAAAGGCAGAATTGCAATGACATCAACATCTGATCTTGATATGTCAATTTGGTTTGACGGTGAAGTAAACGAAGGCGAAGTAATCGGTTTTAGAGTAGCAAGCGGCGGAGTTCTGATTCAACTAGGACCGATTGCAACATCAAGTCAACAGGCAAGAATAAGTGTTCCAAGTATTCATAGCAGTCAACTTGGCGGTGTGAGCGGTTATTTGTCTGACATAAAATCAAACGGAATACGTGATTTGATAACCGATGTAAACGCCGCTTTCACAATTGTTGATGAGGTAATAGTTGAAATATCTGAGTTGAGATCGAGGTTGGGAGCATTTCAAAAAAGTCGAATTGAACCTAATATTGACAACATCTCAGATTCAATCGAAATAGAAACAGGTGCAATGAGTGATATTATTGATACAGATTTTGCAGTTGAATCTTCAGAGTTATTACGCCAACAACTATTAATGCAATCCAACATATCCGTACTACAAATGTCAATGCAATCACGCCAAATGTTGTTAGGATTACTAACAGGTTGAACAACAATTCAATCACGAGCTGACGACAAACCAAAAAGGAAATTAAAGTGCGAACAGTTTAAAACCTTATTTATCCAATTCCTCTTAGTAGTCAGAATTTTCAGACGCTTTCTTTGTCCATTCCCGATACTTTGCATCATCTCCTGTACAACCGTTCAATCCGAAACAATAGACAAGTGCCAGAGAATACTGCGCAGCAGGATTATCCTTTTTGGCTTCGGTTTCCAAAATATTTTTGGGCGTTTGCCAAGTAATTTCGGCAACGCCTCCGTTTTCTCCGGCAACAACAAAGGGCGCGCCGTTAAAGTTGTACTGGTTAATAAGTGTTCACACGCCCAAAGTTAGAACGAGGACTACAATCGTTTTCAAAGTTTTTCTCATGTTTGTTTAAATTGGTTAAATGGTTAAAAAGTTAATTGGTTAAGGGTTAATATTTCAGTGGAGTTTTCGTTTTTCTCTTAACCTCGCCATGTGTGTGATTAGTGGATAGTGGAGAGTTGAGAACGTCGCCGACGGAATTATTACCGCAACATGTTTTCCGCCTGCGACACTTTCCACTTTCCACTAAAAAAAGTAAACTCCGCCGCTAACTATACTAAAAATTGTTATAAATCGGTTGTTTTGTTTAAGGTGAAATTTAACGTATTTATTCCCGTAGGGAATGATACGTTAAATTTTACCTTAAACAAAAACGCAACTATTCAGTTGATTGTTTTTTACATTTACGGAAATTAATTACCAACCTCATTTCCAACCTAATTTTTCCGAACCAAACAACCTCAGTAGCGACAATTTCCCAACAAACCAACCTCACTACTTCATTGTTACTTCCCATTGATCATTTTTAATGAGGTAATGAGGTTAGGATATTTTTTTCCTTTTTGCTACTGAGGTTGTTTTGTTCAGAAAAATTAGGTTGAAAATAAGGTTGGTTTGCATGACCAAGCAACATCGATGGTTGCCGGTTGAGTATTCATTGTCAAGGTAACGGCAACATCCCTGCTGCCGTGAACGATTACAAATTATTTAACGCTTAAAAATTCTTTTCCAAAAATTCTTGGGCTTCGGGAAGTCCTTGTTTTGCCGCTTTGCGTATCCATTTCTTCGCTTCCGTCTTATTTCCCGCACCATAGTATGTTCCACCGAGAAAAAACTGCGCCGGCGCAAATTCTTGTTCCACCGCCTTGCGAAGCCACTTCATCCCTTCATCACCATCCGCCGCAACGCCTTTACCTGCTAAGTAGCAGAAACCGAGAACAAGCTGTGCCGGCGCAAATCCTTGTTCCGCCATTTTGCGAAACCATTTGACTTCCTCTTTAAGGTCTTCTGAATGGGTTGTTCTTTTCATGTAGAACATTCCAATCCCACCCTGTAAGTTAATATCTCCTTGTTCTATTGCCTTACGATGCCACTTCACAGCTTCGTCCAAATCCTGCTTAACGCCTTCACCTTCAGCGTAATGTGAACCGATCGCGTTCTGCGCTGGCGCATATCCTTGTTCTGCCGCCTTGCGATACCACTTCGTTGCTTCGCTCACATCTTTCGTTACACCTTCGCCTAAGAGGTATCGGTTTCCCAAAAGATACTGTTCCTGTGCATCGCCTGCCTCTGCCTTTTTAGCGACATTAATAATCATCTGCCCAACATCCCAAATTCGGGCGGTCTTGTCCCGACTTGCGGTCACCACCTTCTTGCCGTCGGGGGAAAAGGAGGCTGATTTCACATCGTCGGTATGCCCATTGAGTTGTAGTAATTCCTTTCCCGTTTCCGCATTCCAAATTCGGGCGGTCTTGTCATCACCTGCGGTCACCACCTTCTTGCCGTCGGGGGAAAAGGAGGCTGAGTTCACATCGTCGGTATGTCCCTTGAGTTGTAGTAATTCCTTTCCGGTTTCCGCATTCCAAATTCGGGCGGTTTTGTCCCAACTTGCGGTAACCACATTCTTGCCGTCGGGCGAAAAGGAGGCAGAGTCCACATAGTTGGTATGCCCATTGAGTTGGAGTAATTCCTTTCCTGTTTCCGCATTCCAGATTCGGGCGGTCTTGTCCCAACTTGCAGTAACCACATTCTTGCCGTCGGGGGAAAAGGAGGCTGAGATCACATAGTCGGAGGTATGCCCCTTGAGTTGTAGTAATTCCTTTCCGGTTTCCGCATTCCAAATTCGGGCGGTCTTGTCATCACCTGTGGTCACCACCTTCTTGCCGTCGGGGGAAAAGGAGGCTAAGTTCACATCGTCGGTATGTCCCAGTTGTAGTAATTCCTTTCCTGTTTCCGCATTCCAAATTCGGGTGGTCTTGTCCCAACTTGCGGTAACCACCTTCTTGCCGTCGGGGGAAAAGGAGGCTGATTTCACACCGTCGGTATGCCCCTTGAGTTGTACTAATTTCTTTCCCGTTTTCGTATCCACAATTCGGGCAGTCTTGTAATAACAAGTAACTACCTTCTCGCCATCGGGGGAAAAGGAGGCAGCATGCCCATTGAGAATCAGCGTAACAGCGGAGTCCTCACTTTTGGTTAGAACTTCAGATTGGTACAACATCGCCACAATAACCAACGGTACCACCAAAACCAAGGCTATTTGTATCGCCATTAACCGGAATGAGCCGGGCGAATAGGCAGTGCGGTACGGGTCATTATTAAATGGTGTACCGTGTTCGTTTTTATTCAGAGTGATAGGCGTTGTGCTATTGTTTTCGTTTTCGGAGGGTTGTTGTCCTAAACGGCAACCGCAATTATTGCAAAATTTCGCATTGGGTTGAACAATTTCACTTCCACAGTTGCTACAATACATTTTTTGTTTCCTTATGGTTAAATGGTTAAAAAGTTAATTGGTTAAGGGTTAATATTTCAGCGGAGTTTTTTATAACATCGTCAACTATCGAATTTGATTGCGGGCGATGGTCTCATCAAACAGGTTTCCTTCGTCATCCATTCCGATTGGGTGTGAACAGCGGTCAAGCCATTCTTCGTCGGCAAGTTCAGGAATCGGTTCGGCGTCGCACTGTGTCTTAAATCGTTCAACACAATGAGCAACAACATCATCAAAGATATTGACCCAAATGAGTTGAAACAATTGCCAACTCTCATCGTCCGGCAAATGCAACAGGATAATTAACGTTTTGCCGTTATGGACATATTGCCCCAAACAAAGAAAATGCGCACCGTGAAGAGCAACACAATGACCGGTGTCGGTTAGCGCAAAGGCGGACATATCTTTCATGTGATTGGAACAGATTGCATATCGGTGTGTTTTTACCATACCGCCGATACGGGAACTTGCATCGGTAAAGCCGCGTTCCAACAGGATTAACATTTTTTTATACTTTGCCGCAAATTTTTCCGGCAAATTGACGTCGCGGACGAACATTTGTAAATCCGGCAAGGTATTATTCAGAACAGTTTCTATTTTTTCTCGCATATTATCGGCGTCGTTGCGCGTATTATTGGCGTTGTCTTGGACAACGGCGGTTGCCGACTTTTTCGGCGAAGAATGTTTACCGAAAAACCAATTAAATAGACCTTTTCTCTAACCCTCTCTATCGCCTCCGGCATGGCACCGAATTTTATTTTTTTCAAAGATTTTATTTTTTAAGTTTTGTATTTTTAGGTTAGAGAGCAGGTTTATTTTACCTATTACCTGTGTGGCACGAACTTGCCACCCGTTAAACAGTGATAAATCAGTAAGAAGCGTATAACCAATGAAATTATAGTCAATATGGGGAATTTTTCGTGCTTGTTACGAAATACCACCATTACCCCAACGAGACCTGACATCTCTCAGGCTTTTTGTATTGTCCTTTCGTAGTTAGTAATTGCACAGATGAGAGTTGTACGGAGAGTGTGTCTGTTACGTCGGTTTC
>JAITDV010000623.1 GCA_031282385.1 Planctomycetaceae bacterium
CGGGCAAGAGAATCACCATTTCGTCACGCCATGACGCGTTGTAACCTTTTTGAAAAAATGTACAAAAAATCGCAAGCAACAAAAGACCAATCGTTCCCAACGGCGTTTTGATTAAAAGAGCATACAAATAATAATACCACCAACCATGTTTAGACCATTCGCCACGTAAATACGACGGCAAACCATGTTCAAAATCAAGACGTTGTGTGTCAATTCCTTGAATGAAATTTGACGATAACGGCATGGAATATAAGCAAACAGCGTTTTCTCAAAACGATTCCCACCGCCACTCGGAACTTCTTTAAGCGTCTTACAACCGGCAAATAATGTTGTTTGAAAACGATACGAACCAAGAAATTTGCCAGTTCCCTCAAACAAATAACACATGTTAATGACAACAACACTCATAATAAACATGACCGCAATTTGCTTGAATTGTTGACGCCAATCTTTTTTTGTGAGTGTTTTCTTTTCAGGTAATCGATAAATTAACCACATCAAAACAAACAATGGATAAAAAATCAATAAAGTAAATTTCGTTAATTCAGCTAATCCAAGAATAACGCCACTGGTAAATGCAATTGACATTTCTGGACTTCGCAACCAACGCCAAAAGAAGTAAATAGAAATAACAGCAAATGCAGCAGAAGGAACATCGGGCATGATCGTAGCACCATGACCTAAAATGTAAGGAGAAAAAAATAATAAAGACAACACCAAAATACCAGACGGTTTTTCTGATATTGAACAAGTTAATAAATAACAACACAAACCGCCCAACAAAATAAAAATCATACAAAAAATTCTTGCAACACAGATTTGTACTTTCGATTGTTGTCCGTTTGCCCGCATTGCTTCCACGCCGACACGATGTTCACTTCGAATAAGCGGATAAGAAGCATAATTAGTCCAATCTGCACAATAACCTCCAAAACAATAAACTGGAAAAGAAACCCCAATACGCACAAGCGGAGGATTGACTCTGTAAAGATCAAACTTCCAAAATTGATGATGACTAACACCACTAGCTAAATGTGCGTCCTCACTTTGAACCGGACTGTTCCAAAAAATATTGCCCAACAACAAAAACGAAAATACTAAAAAAAAAATTATTGGGAAATACTTTGACATGACAATTACAAAGAGGTTGTTGACATTGCCGGAAGCCGAACCTTAATCGGAGTAAGACCACCAAGTCCACCACCGTCAGCATGAAGAATCAATTCTGTTTCGGGTATTGATTCTGATCTTGGAGAAACTTCAACAGTGATTATTGTTTGTTGTTTGTTGTTTGGCTTCAAGGTAAAACGGAAATTCAGTTTTGACTCTAAAACAACCATCCGCACCACACCAATTCAATTGACCACCACACAAACGAATCCGAAATGGATAGTCGTTTTTTATCACAGTATCATACGTTAGAATATACGACTCTTTGTTCTCTCTTTTTTTTACGGACTTATTTTCCACTTGTCCCGTAATTCGATTTACTTCGGTTGAAGTTGTAAACAACAAAACATATACCCAAAGTAATACGCCGAATGAACACAAAAATACCCAAAATAATTTTCTCATAATAATTTTACCCCTTAAATTTTCTTGCCCAAATTTTGACTGACAAACCAATAACAATCAAAAGCAAACCCAGAGATGCAAACGCAATTCGCATGCGTGTTAAACGAATCTCAAGTGGATTTACTGGTTCACTCAACCCGTAATGCCTAAGATAAAAAATCTCTTGGGGAATGTTAACTCTTTTTATCGAAGTAAAATCAAATACAAGATGATTTACAACGCTCCCATCGCGATATCTATAGCAAATATCATAATTTTGAGGAAACGGTACTCCATCAATATATTGGTAACTTATCACCCTCTTAACAACAGCGAACTCGCTTTTCTCATTTTTCACTGGTAATGCCTCGACATCTAATTCATATTCCCGTATCTCCCAATAATGACCTGGGTCGAGTAAAATTTTTCCACCTAAAATTTTGCTTGTTCTATGAGAGACGAAATTACTCCTAAACTGTATTTCAACAAGTTCATCACCATCAAATTTTTTCTTTTCTATTGAGATTAACTTAAAACCACTAGAATTGAACAATTCTAAACCCCATGCCTCTTCGACAATGATCCCTCCCAAAACGATAGAAGTCCCCCAAAGAAGTTTGTTAGAATACGGGCTATTTTCTCGCGGCATCACAGGATTATCAAAAAAATCCCTGATAGTCCAGTTGGACAAATTAACATCTCTCCTAATATTGAAAGCGTATTTTTTGTTGATTGCTTGTAAAAAATCTCCCTTTGAAAAAAAATGATTTAGTTCAAAAAAACTATCAAAACATACTCTTATCTCTTGTTTCGTCTCTTTTTCAGACACAACATGATATTCGATCATGATGTCAACACCTTTTTGATATTCCGATTTCAGTTTATCCCAAGAAATACGTATATCCGAAAGAACATAATCATATTTTAATTCATCTGAAAATGCAGAGCCTAGCGTGTTGGAAAAAATAATATGAAGGATTAATATTGTAACAATAATGTTAAATTTCATTGTTATTTGTTATGTTAGGTTAGTTGGTAGGAACACAAAATAAAAGCAGTAAAGCTTTGAACGGTATAAATAGCATCAAACGAATAAATTCCAAATCAACCGTTCAAAACAAACGCTTACTACACAAGGATGTCTATAAATAAAGTCCCAAAAAGACTAACGTTGACTCATTAATAGGACAAACCAAGACCGTTTAGTAATATAAAAAACTATTTGCACACAATCCCATTGTAGCAAAAACCATTTTGCAAAAATGAAACATATCTATTGTTTCTTTGTTCATTCGCAAAAGCAAGGAGGCGGAATACTATGACAATTCTTATCAGAACAATAATCATAACATTTACCAAGTTTTAGGAAGCAGTCAGCAGGAGTCGCTTCTTCCTCAGCGAAAGTTTTCTCAACGACAACTGAAACCAACACTAACGACATCAAACAAATCCCAAATGAACAAACGATACTTGAACCCAACTCCAAAATTTTCTTTTTCATAACTTTTTCCTTTAACTCTGTTAAGGGGTAATCAAAAAATTTTTCACAATGATTTCTCATTGCGAATCAAACTCTCGAAAATCGGCAACACTACCGATATTCGTTTTGTTCCTAGATCATCGACAAAGAACATAATCTTTTGCTTTTCCTTCGACTTAGATAGTTTGTCAATCTTATCGAAGGTTACAAAAGAAACATACCCTTCGGCGTATGCGTCAATTTTCTTTGGAACATCTTCCACAGCTCCACAACTACAATCTGTCCTTGCACCAACGACAGTAAGTGGTCTTGAAGTATGATTTGTAACTAATATTTTGACAACATTCCGTTGCGATTCTGATAATTCATCTATCGCAAACGTGATTTCATCTCTACTTAGCGATTTCTCCAGTCCAAGAAACGAACCGAAAAA
>JAITDV010000007.1 GCA_031282385.1 Planctomycetaceae bacterium
TTTTTGTTACGTTGATGTATTTTTAGGTTAGAGAAAAGGTCTAATATTTGCAAGGTTTTAAGGAAAATCTCGGATAAAACAATAACTATATTGCAAATTATAACTCTAAATTGCAACCAAATAAGCCCAGAATTTATAGCTCCAAATGACTTTTTCAAGGACAACTATTTAGGAGATGCCGTAGAGACGAGATGCTTTGCTTCTCTGTTGAAATTACTTACATTACATAAAAAAATCCTGCTCCATAGGACTTAAATGTTAGTGAAAACCGGATCGGTATGGGTTCCAATTTTCACCAAATTTTTTATTTCCTAATGAAGCAGGACAAAAAACTTTTATCTTGAATCAAAATTGACCTTGTTCAACCTTAGTACATTTCACCTCCCGGCATTGGCGGAGCAGCTTTCTCGTCTTTCGGAATCTCCGCCACCAACGCATCACTCGTCAACATTAACGACGCAACACTCGCCGCATTCATCAACGCAGTACGCGTAACTTTAGTCGGATCAATCACTCCCGCTTTGACCATATCTTCAAACACATCCGTCAAAGCATTGTAACCGAAATTGCCTTTGCCTTCCGCAACTTTTTCACACACAATTCCACCGTCTTTGCCGGCATTTTGTGCAATTTGAGTCAACGGCGCCCGACACGCACGAACAATAATGTTGTAACCAACTGTTTCGTCCGTTGAAATATCTCCAGCCTTGACTGCATTCGACGCCCGCAGCAACGCCACTCCGCCGCCGGGTAAAATACCCTCTTCAACCGCTGCCCGTGTTGCATGAAGCGCATCTTCAACTCTCGCCTTACGCTCCTTCATTTCACTCTCCGTAGCCGCCCCAACAAGTATCTTTGCAACTCCGCCGGATAATTTCGCAAGACGCTCTTCCAACTTCTCACGATCATAATCACTCGTTACCGTCGAAATCTCTCGCCGAATCTGCTCAATACGCGCCTTGATATTCTCATTCTTACCGCCGCCCTCAATTATTGTCGTATTGTCCTTGTCAATCACAACCCGTTTCGCCGTACCAAGCTCCGCCAACGTAAACGATTCCAACTTGCGTCCCAAACTCTCAAAGTGAACTTCACCGCCCGTCAAAATACCAATGTCTTCCAACAACGCCTTACGCCGATCTCCATAACCTGGCGCCTTAATCGCCGCAACTTTCATTGTCCCACGAAGCCGGTTCACCACAAGCGTAGCAAGTGCTTCACCATCCACATCCTCCGCAATAATCAACAACGGACGACCAGTGTTGACAACCGCTTCAAGCAACGGAATAATCTCTTTAATATTGGATAGCTTCTTCTCACTCAATAAAACATAAGCATTCTCAAGCACCACCTCCATCTTGTTCACATCCGTAACAAAATAGGGAGAAAGATACCCGCGATCAAATTGCATACCCTCAACCCATTCAACTTCTGTCTTGAGACTCTTGCCCTCGTCAACTGTAATCACTCCATCCTTGCCAACCTTCTCCATCGCCTCCGCAAGCAAATTACCAATCTCTTGATCATTGTTGGATGCAATTGTACCAACTTGTGCAATTTCGGTTTTGTTATTTTTGACATTTACCGACATGCTCTTCAACTTGGCAATTATATCTTCAACCGCCTTGTCAATGCCGTTTTTCAATTGAAGTGGATTTACTCCGGCAACAACCGCCTTCATTCCTTCATTGAAAATCGCCTCCGCCATAATCGTAGCAGTCGTGGTACCGTCGCCGGCTATGTCGCTGGTCTTCGACGCAACCTCCCGCACCATCTTCGCTCCCATGTTCTCATACGTATCCTCAAGATCAACCTCCTTTGCAACCGTTACCCCATCTTTCGTAACAAGAGGCGAGCCGTAACTTTTCTGAATGATAACGTTGCGACCGCGAGGTCCAAGCGTTACCTTAACTGCCTTCGCAAGTTTACTTACTCCGCGACGCAACGCTTCGCGGGCTTCCTGATCAAATGCAATCATTTTTGCCATGATTCAATATCTCCGTTAATGTTAATTTTACCGTTAATATTTGTTACACTAATTGGACAAAACCTCCCGCAATACACACGAATTTATCGTTACAATAAACACGCAACAGAATAAATTTCGTCAAATCAATTAGTTCTTACAATTAATACCTATACAATAAACAGCCTCTATACTGTGCCAATCTTACACGAAATAACTCTCAATCCGCCGTATTTCAACTTCTCAGATTTAATTGTTGGAAACTGCTGGCATTAATAAACTGTTCATACTTGAATTTTCCTTTGCCGCCGTCCGCTTACATACAGGAAAGCAGGCTTTGACGCTCTTGAGTCACGCAATTTATTGTACGAGCAGTATAAGATTTTGAGATTACAGAAATTTTAAACTATTCACACCTTAAATTTCCCTTACCTTCACCTGTTTACCTAGCGGAAAGCAGGCTTTGACGCTCTTAAATCACGCAATTTATTGTACGAGCAGTACACTGTGAAATTGTTAAACGCGGCGATTACATTTATTCGATTATTGCCAGTATGTCGCTTTCACGCATCAGGAGCAACTCGTCTCCGTCAATTTTGGACTCTTCGCCGGCATAGGAAACAAAAACTACTTTGTCCCCCTCCTTGACCTGAAACGTAGAACGATTACCGTTATTAAGAATTTTACCATCGCCCACGCTCACGACTGTTCCGCGTGCAGGTTTATTCTTTGCAGTGTCGGGAAGGTAAAGACCGCCTTTGGTCTTTTCGTCAGCCGCCTCACGGCGAATAACTACACGATCACCAAGCGGTTGAAGTCTGTTACCTTTACAGGAACAGCCGCTTTCACTACACGAATCTTTCTTTTTTGACATATTTACCTCAAAATTGTGTTTGACATTAAACTACACCGAATACATATTAGAATTCAAAAAATCAAAATCACCAAAGTCAACTTACCAATTAGCAAACTGATGATACTTGTCGAAATTTAAAGTGTGAACGGTTATAAATCTCCGTCCAAAATGGAGATGTTTACAATTGAATTCCTTAATGCACACTTCCGCAAGTTCCATGCCAGTTTTGTCCTGCCAATATGACAGATAACTCTTGAACTATCACCAGATGGTTGGAAATGTAATTATTCAATTGTTTAGAAAAAAAGAATTTAGAAACAATGCAGACAAAGGCGCAACGTTCTAAAGTAAACAACCCTTATTTATCCAATTTCACTTAGTAGCAGACAACGCCAAAAAAAATGCGCCTTTATGCCCTTATTTTTGTGATGATTAATTTAAAACAATAACATCAAATAATAACACAATGGAATTAGAATTAATAGAACGGTTACGTAACGAATCCGGCATGGAGTTGTTGGGGGATGATGCGGCGGTTTGGGGTGGAAAAGTGTTTACGGTTGACATGTTGACGGAAGGTGTAGATTTTATTCTGTCGGAGGTTGAGTCTGAGCTTGTCGGGCGAAAATCGCTTGCTGTAAACCTGAGCGATATTGCGGCAATGGGCGCAGTTCCAGAAGCTGTTCTTATCGCAATTTCGTTGCCTCGTAATAATTCGGACAAGAATTTATTGCTTGCAGAAAAATTGTATGCTGGTATGAAACCATTGCTAAAAAAATACAACATCAAAATCATCGGAGGTGATACCAACTGTTGGGATAACGGATTAGTAATATCCATTACCGCAATCGGCTCAATATTACCGCAAGGCGTATTCCAACGCAATGGAGCAAAAGCAAACGATACAATACTCGTTACCGGCGAACTCGGAGGAAGTATTTTACGTCATCAATTTCTATTTGAACCGCGAATTGCCGAAGCGATTTACCTCAATCAAAATCATTCCATTCACGCAGCTATAGATATTAGTGACGGGCTTGCTATTGATCTTTATCGTGTTGCCAAAGAAAGCGGCCTCGGCGTAATTATCAATTCCGACACAATCCCAATTGCCCAAGATGCAATAATCTGCTCGCAAACCTCCAGACGTTCGCCAATCGATCATGCTTTGTCTGACGGTGAAGATTTTGAGTTGATACTTGCGGCTCCGGAAGAAGAAGCAAAAAAACTAATAAAATCACAACCATTGTTGAATCGCTTCGGCACAAAATTATCACAAATCGGAAAATTCACTGCCGACAAAAATATGCTAATCGCCAATTCAGATAAAACAATAATGAAATTAGAACCAAAAGGATTTGAACACAAATAAAAAACTCCCAATTAATTTTCATTCAAGAATTGACTCAAAAAAAATCGCAGACAAAAATTTAGTTCCGCCGTGTTACGGCGGGTTGTTATGTAATGCCCTTTCGGGACGAAATTCATTGTAAAATTTTATACTCGCGGCTGCATAGTTAGTCGTCCCTGAAAAAGTCTTTTTGTTGTTTTAATGGTAGCCAACTTGTTCGCGGCGAGTTCGTTTGAGCATCTGAATGGGGACTCCTTGTCAATTAATTTTGATACT
>JAITDV010000335.1 GCA_031282385.1 Planctomycetaceae bacterium
CGTGAAATGACGAACATGGACGCCGACAAAAAACTGAAACGTTTATTGGCGATTCGCACAATCGCCGTAATCATACACAAAATTATTTTGACGGCAATAGGTGATTTTGCCGTTATATTTACCGGGTGTATTTTCTGTTTGTCTTAATATCTAACATATTCCCAAGCCAATTCTGTATTGTCGGGAATTGTGGAGTGGACAATAGATTCGGTGTTTAGACCTGATTCGTTTATTGCTTGCAACCAATATTCGTAACGAAAATAGTCCGTCCACGAATCCAACCTTGCCCCCAACCTCCACGCGCGTTCTATGACATTACCAATACGGCGATCCGAACGGCAAAGCAACGCCTCCAACAAACTCGTATCCAATGTGTGATATTTCAATGATATTCCTGTATGTTTGGCGCGGTTGGCAAGTTGATTGTGAACTTCGCTGAAGTATTGTCGAGTTTTCATTCCAATGCGTTCCCATGCGGTGTGTGGTTTTGGGACAAAATTTGAGACGTTTGTGGTTATGATTGGGTTTCGTCCACGAATTTTTTTGCCTAATTTTAATATTTCGAGGGACAAGTCAATTATGCCGTTGATATCTTCATCTGATTCTTCGGGCAAACCGCACAAGAAATACATTTTTACGCGGTTGAAACCGTTGGCGAATGCAGCTTCGCAACCTGCCGTCAAGTTTTCGTTTGTTATGGGTTTTCCGATTCTTTTGCGCATTTCGTCGCGGGCGGCTTCAGGTGCTACGGTCAAGCCTGAAGTTCGTTCTGTTGTCAAGTTTTGCATCATTGTGCTTAATTGGCTATTTACCCGCAAGCTTGGGACGGATATAGAAACATCAAGCGGCGTAAGTACCTCACGCAGTTTTGACAATAATACATCGAGTTGGGGGTAATCGCTTGTTGACAGGGATAGCAAGGAGACTTCGTCACTGCCGGTTGCGAGGATGGAATCGCGGGCAATTCGAACTATTGAGTCGGGTGATCGGAAGCGGAGAGGTTTTTTTTGAATTGTACTGACGCAAAACCGGCAACGCCCCGGACAACCTCTCATCACTTCTATGGCAACTCGATCATGAACGCATTCCACAAGAGGGACAATACGTTTAATTGGCGGTTCAAAACGGTTAAGATCATCGACAATTGCGGGAGTGATCACTTCGGGCAAATCTTTTTCAACAGGTCTAGGACAAAGGGCAAGACCATTATTTTGCAAGTTTGCTTGATAGAATGTAGGGACAACTATGTGTTTGAAACGGCGAGCCATTGCCAGCAATGCTTCACGACGGTCAAGATTTTTTGCGTCCGACTTTAATTCCAACCAACCGTCACAAACTGCCGGCAACAATTCTTCTCCGTCGCCGATCATAAACAAGTCGATAAAGTTGCTCATAGGTTCGGGGTTTGCAGCGGACGGACCGCCAGCGACAACAAGTGGATAAGCCATTGTTCGGTCGGTGCAATGTAACGGAATTTTGCTAAGATCGAGCATTGTGAGGACGTTTGTGAAGGACAATTCATATTGGAGTGAGAAGCCAATAACGTCGAACTCGTAGAGTGGAGTGAAAGTTTCCAGAGAATAGAGCGGCAAATTATTGGTTCGTAAAACGGCTTCCATATCGGGATATGGGGTGAACGCGCGTTCGCAAGCCCAATTTTTGTGATTGTTCATAATTGAGTAGAGGAGTTGCAAGCCGTAGTTGCTCATACCGATTGTGTAAACGTCAGGAAAGGCAAAACAGAATCGTCCTTGAGTTTCTTCGCGGTGTTTAACTATACTTCCGAATTCCCCGCCAATATATTGACCAGGCAACATCACACCGGACAAAAGAATCTGTTCGATTTGGCGGCGAAATTCTAATTTGGACAAGGAATTATTGGACATTATTTTTGAATTTGGAATTGATTTATGTTGGTGTCAACCGCAACAAATTTCTGGAATTTACAGATGGAAATATTGCCTGTAAATTTTGAAATTATGCTAATTTTGTCAAATTACATAAAAGAATGTAGGGACTTTATATTACAGTGGATTGTGCGACGCGGTCTTCCAGGTTTGGGCGGAAGATTGTCAAGATTAGGAGTGGAATAAACCACGCTATGTATAATCCGCCTTGATGTAGTTGCCAGAATTGTGTTCCGATCATTATTATGCTTGAACAACTCAATAAAACCGCAAGATGCTTGTGTATGGGCCAAAGCAACATCCCAAAACATACCGCAAAATAACACGCCAGCAACGGTACTCTGTATATTATGTCATGATAATTCCAAAATCCATCCGCACTACTAAATACCCGCAAACTGCTCTTGCCGAACATGTGCAAAAATTGCTCACTGTAACTTCCCAAAGTTGACGGCGAAAATAAAAGCAGAATTGAAAATAACACTATTGCAGAACTTGTCCCAATTAAAAAACGTACCCAACCCTTACGCCAATAAAAACTCCCCCAAAGCGGAATAAGACACAACGGATAAAACACCAACGCCGCCGCAGAACCGATACAAATCCCCGCACAAAAAGGACGACGATACATTGCCACTCCCCACAAAATAAACGCAGAAGGTACAATATGATCTATCCGACCCACCATCTGATTAGTATAAGGCAACAATAAATACAACGTAGCACAAGCAACACCTGTACGAATGTTGCCGAAATGACAATGCCCCACATAAATAAAGCCAAGAACTATCATAAATTGCGTCAGAATCGGAATCAACATAAATAAACAAAACTGACCAAGAGAAGGTGGTTGGATTACTTGTTCGACAGGTGAAACGGTCGCAGAAATATCAGCCTCAGGCTCCGAAAGCAACACCGGTCGCGGAGGCAATGTTGTACTGGTTGAAGATAAATTTATTGTTTCATTGTTTTCGGATAACATTGTTAGTTGTGGAATTGTTGGCGGTGGAGTTATAGTTGCGGGGTTGTTGTTTTCTATTACGGTTTTGACAGGAGTTGAAGGATTATCGGCAGCACTGATGTGGTTATTGTTAATGGAAGTTGGGGAGGACGCATGGTTCAATGAATCGTTGACCGACAGAAAAAAACGCCGCCAACTTGAAAAATCGGTCTTGTATTGCAACATCTCGGCTCGGATTTGCGGAGGCGGAGTGAACGATAAACTAGCATGTTCACAGAATGATAGAAATGGTCTGAATCCGGGTTGGATGTTGGGGAGTTCTTTGTAAGGGATTGTCAACGTCGCAGGATTCATGCCGACCTTCTGGGCAAGATGACGAGTCGTAAGTATATGTTCAAGACGCACAGTACGGATTGTGTCAATCTTGTTACCGCGATTGACCGTGAGCGCCGCAAGTACGAAAAGGAAAAGAAAGAAACAAGAAAAACTCAACGCTTCAGGCATTAGATTAGGTTCAAGTAAAGGACGACGAACCATCACCGTGTCAAAACATAATCGTATCAAAAAAAGAAAATACACAACAAAAAGCCAAACATAACCAAACTCGCTGTCATCCATCGCTATCAATATCAAACCAGGTGAAATCAATATCAAAAGCGAAAGATCAAAATTACGAACACTAAAAAACCGATTAAACTTAAAAAAAATCGCTAAAATAATAAGAGTTGATACGTAGAACCATGTCGTGGGGAGCATTTCGTATTGGAGCAATGAAGTTGGCATAAAATAACCTCTTTAAATTTTCGGATTTGTTCTGCTTCTTTAGGGCAATTTTTTCTGCACACATCGAGTTGCCGTAAATTTCGGTCAAAGACTCTGAAACCGGCTTGCAGATAAGCTCGTACATATTAGCTAAAACTTCAACGTAAACAATTATACTGCTCGCACTATAAATTGCCTGACTCAAGAGCGTCAAAGCCTGCTTTCCGATAGGTAAGCAGGCGAAGGTAAAGGAAAATTCAAGTGTGAACAGTTTAAAATACACAAAAAATCTATCGCCGGTTACCCCCCCCCAACAAAAACCGGCAACAAAACCGCACAATATATACAATCAAAAATTATTTTCAAGAAGGCAAAAAGAATGTAAATTTGCAGAATTTCAGAATCGCACTCTTGCAAAATTTATACTAGTTGTCCCTGAAAAAGTCATTTGGTGCTATAAATTCTGGGCTTATCTGGTTGTAATTTAGAGTTATAATTTGCAATATAGTTATTGTTTTATCAGAGATTTTCCTTAAAACCTTGCAGATATTAGACCTTTTCTCTAACCTAAAACGGATGTTCCTTTTTATGTTGACCGGACTTTATGCGTTAAGTCTATTGACTGTAGTGATTTAAGTTAAATTTTTTTATTTTATTTGCAGGCTACATTTTTTAGTTTTCTGTTTGAGT
>JAITDV010000088.1 GCA_031282385.1 Planctomycetaceae bacterium
AGGCGAATAAGAAGAAACATCCGAGTGAGGCGAATAAGGAGACGCCTCCTTCGGAGGCGAATATTCCCCTCCTTCGGAGGGGTCAGGGGTGGTCTCCTACAGGTTAGCGAAAAGGTCTACTTTATAAGTTCACAAAAATTCTGGCGCAATTTCTGCTGAAGAATTTAGACATCAGGGACAAATTTGTGGGCTGTTGTATTGAACTGTTGGCTTTTGAATTGGTTTATTTTTTTTCTATTTCAAATTCATAATTCCCCGACGCGAGAATTTTTTCCTCTTTTGAGAACGGCAAAATTAATCGTGCTGTTGTGTTGCAAGGAATGGTAACTTTTAATTTGATTTTGTTGTTTTCACGTTTCCAAGAGGCTTGAATTTTGCCGTAAATAGATTGTATTTCCACGTACAATTCGTTTAACTCATCAGGAACATGCGGCGAAATAATAAAACTTTTGAAACCGGGTTGTGCAGGGTCTGGACGAATTCCGCCAAGATATTTCAACAACCAAAATCCGACCGTTGCTCCATACGGATGATGCCAACTGTCAGGTTTGCCGTAAAGACATTCGCCCATTGTGCTTTTTTCATCCTTGACCATGTAAAGCCAACCAGACGGTTCACGTTTGTTGACCATCTTGAACGCTTTGTCAACATGTCCCCTTTCCGAAAGATATTCGAGCAAAGGATTTGATCCTATAAAACCAGTGTTAATATGCCCGTCATAAATATCAACCGCCTCAATCAATCTCGCAACCACTTTCTCCTTCATGTCCTCCGGCACAATTCCAAGAAAAAGCGGTAACGCTTGTGAAGTTTGCGATTTGACGATTTTCTTTTTGTTAGCGGGAACCCAATCATTGCTGGAGAAAGTCTTCGGCGGTTGTGTATTGCGATACCAACCGGTCTCCTTGTCAAGAAAAGTATCGTTAAATTTATTTTTGATTCTTTCAGCATGAACAATATATTTGTCCGCAATATCCTTCTTGCCCAACATGCGAGCATAAACCGCAACACGCTCATTCATCCAATAATATCCCGCCGTCGAAGTTTGTTCCACTGAAGTAAGATCATAACGAGCTTGCAACCAATCCCCCAATGACCAATATACCAAATCATCTTTAGCAGTTGAAGCGACAAAATCCGTGTAATGTCTCATTGAATCAAAGGCGTTGGCAATAATATTGAGATCGCCTGTCATTGCGTATAGATTCTCAACAAGCAGAAAAATACTTCCGCCCCACCAAGGATCATCCCAAGCAAACGGCTTGCCGTCAGGATACGTAAAAGACCAACCCGTCGTCGGCACAATCGCAGCAATATGCCCCGACGATTCCTGCGAATCAATAAAATCTTGAATATTTTTTCGCACAAGATTGGTTGCGTCAAAATAATAAAGATAAGTCGGCGCCGCCGCCCCCGCATCCAACGTCCAACCCATTTTCTCACGAGTCGGCTCCTCCGCAATCATCCCATGCGCACAATTATGATGAGTTCGACGAACCGCATGATAAAGTTGATTAAGCTTGGCGTCAGACGATAAAAATTTTCCCGTAACCGGCAACTCGTTATGAACACTCTTCGCAACAATATCCTCCGCCAAAGGCATCTGCTTCAACCCCCGTATTTGAACATATCTAAAACCATGATAAGTAAAACGCGGCTCAAATACTTCTTCGCCTTCACCATTTAGGATAAATTGATCAAGTTGGAAACGCCCGCGTGTGTGAGAGTGACTGTACGAAGTATTCAGAGTCCCGTCTCCTCGCAACATCTCATTATAATCACATTCTACCATTTGCCCGCGTGTTCCCTTCACCTTCAAACGAATCCAACCCGTCATGTTCTCTCCAAAGTCTGCCAAATAAATTCCCGCCTTCGGCTCTGTAATTTTTACCGGCTTGATTTCTTCGTCAACATGGATTGCAGGGAAAAATTGCGATTTCAATTTGCCAATTGGAGCAGGAACGATTACGGCTTGATTCCACTTGCTGTCGTCAAAAGAAATGAGATTCCAGTTTTTCTGATTCTTGGTATGGTCAATAGTTTCGCCGCCGCGAATGCAATTATAAGTAATTTCACCATGACTCCACGTCCAACTCTCATCCGTTGCCACAACTTCCCTTCCGCCATCCGTATATTCAATAACAAGATTCATCAAAACTTTCGGCGGCGTTTTCCAATTCGCTCTCTCCATTTGCACAAAATCAACTCCGGGTTGATTATAAAATCCGTTGCCCAAAATAACGCCAAACATGTTGCCGCCGCTTCGGAGCAAGCCGGTTACATCATGCGCAGCATAATAAACAGAACGTTGATAATCCGAAAACGCCGGCTCAAGCACACGTTCACTCACCTTGCCGCCGTTGATATACAACTCATAATAACCTAAACCACAAATAAACACCGTTGCCCTTTTGACCCCTCTCACAACTTCCACCTTTCTTCGCCAATAAACCGCTTCAACATCCTGCGGCGTATAATTGCCCTTGCCCCACGAATCTACAAATCCTCGCTTAGTAGAAACTTCAACAAAACGGCTCGAAATCCATTTTCCCTTCCATTCATTCGGGGATAAAATTCCCATCGACCATCGCGCCGGTTCACTCCAAGCAGAGGGCTTACCTTGTTCGTCCCAAATTTGTACTTTCCAATAACAAAATTGCGCCGTTTTTAATTCTCGTCCAGCATAACGAACCAATTGACTTTGAGACGAAATCACTTTCCCACTGTCCCAAATATTCCCCTTGTCCTCCTTCAAAACTTCAAGATCATCGGAAACAATAATCCGATAAGCCGATTGACTTATAGCTTGCCGCTGCGAAACAATTTGCCACCCTAACACCGGATTGCACACATCAATCCCCAACGGTTCCCGTGAATACTCACAAGTCAAATTCCGCACAAACACATCTTGCAACTGCTTCATCTCAGCATCAGCAATAACAAACTTGCCAAAAATAATCGCCAAAACAAAACTTGCCAAAAACAAAAAACGCCCCCAAAAAACAATTCCAAAAAATTTTTTCATCGCTATAAATTAAATTCAATTTGTTAAATTTGTTAAAAATTCAATTGTATAACCGGCCTTTATACTGCTCGTACTATAAATTTGCGTGACTCAAGAGCGTAAAAGCTTGCTTTCCGATAGGTAGCAGGCGGCAGTGAAGAAAATTTAAAGTGTGAACAGTTTATTAGACCCACTTTCCCAAAAAAACACTCAATACACATCGGACAACTTACATAAATTCCCGTCGTCCACTCCCGCAAATGTTCTGCTAGATACCGCCACGATAAACCGCCTCGTTGCAAAACAAAAAGTTACAACAAAGGTAACACAAGACACACAATTATACAATCCTCTCAGTATTTAACATCCCAATACTGTTACATTGCTTGTTTCATCAACCGTCCATGAAATTTTTTCGTCCAAGAGGATTATTGTTACCGGTTATAATTGTTTGAATGACGGATTTTACTCTCGGATCACGAAGACGTACACCCAACGCATCAAGATGAGTTTCACGTGCTTCGATCATTTGTTCCCGCGCTTGACAAATATGTTCTAAAGTTACAGTTTCTGTACTTTCATCGTCCAAAATACGCAACGTTGTACGCATAAATAACGAATTGACGATCCAAGGTTGTCCGCCGGATTGCTCGTAAACAGAATCAAGTGCATCCTGCGTGATTTGTTGTCCGGTTTCTTCCGTCCGCTGAGCAAATAATTTGGCTACATCATCTTTGCTGAAATTGGACAATACCGCCGAGTCGGCTTTGATATTGAACGGCGACCCCGGATTGACTTTTTCCCCGTCTTTGACTTTGATGAGATAATCTTTCAAGTCGCGCATACCAACTAAGGCAATGGATACCGGAAATTTACCAATTCCGCGACCGGCAAAACCACCGCGCAATTGTCGTAAAAAGCTGACCATTGCATCGTCAGCAAGCACGTCAACCACATCAAATAAAACGATCAACGGTTTGGGAGCGACTATTTCCGACCATTTAGCCAGAGTGGAACGCAAAAGTCCTTCGGGATTTCTCGCGGTAATAGATGGAACAGGCAACTTTGCAAATCCCGCAAAATCGCAAATATCCTGATAGATTGTCAACATTGCTTTATCGCTGTTTGTTACGCCCTGACAATCTTCGACGCTCACATAGCAGGCGACCGCTTCGTTGCCGGAATTAATCTCTCGCGCCCAATTTTGCAGAAAAGTAGTTTTTCCCGTTTGACGCGGAGCATGAAGAACCCAATACAA
>JAITDV010000096.1 GCA_031282385.1 Planctomycetaceae bacterium
AAGGATTCCGTTACTGCGAAATTGACGCTTGGCGTGAAGCAAAATACCAACAAAGCCAAAACCGTGAATCAGAATTTCGTAAAGCAATCGCCGAAGGACGAAAAATCTACGATAAATAAATTGAGGGAACTTCTAAAAACTCATTTTGTCCACGAATTTTCACGAAAGATCACGAATTAAATAATTTGTGCAAATTTGTGTCAATTCGTGGATAAAATAAATTTATTATCTAAATTTGTCTATCCTGAAAATTTCGATGATTCCGTCAAAAATAGTTTTTTAGAAGTTGCCTTGAGAAAATTTGAAAAATAAGGGTTGGAATGTTAGAGCCGTTTGGAATATTATGTTGTTCCACGCGGATTTGTAGTGTGAACAGTTTATACTGCTTGTCAGTTTATACTGCTTGTACTAGACCTTTTCTCCAACCTAAAAATACATCAACGCAACAAAAAACCTACAACGAAAAACCGCCTTTAACTCCTCCGAGACCACCCCTAACCCCTCCGAAGGAGGGGAATAAGAAGATGCCTCCGAAGGAGGGTAATAAGAAGACACATCCGAGTGATGGGAATAATTCCCCTCCTTCGGAGGGGTCAGGGGTGGTCTCCTACAGGTTAGCGAAAAGGTCTACTATAAATTGCGTGACTCAAGAGCGTAAAAGCCTGCTTTCCGATAGGTAATCAGGCGGCGGTGAAGGAAATTAAAGTGTGAACAGTTTATAAACTTTATCCGAAATGAAAATAAAATCTGTTGTATTTCAAAATTTGAATTCGCTTGTTGGTACTTCGACAATACATTTTCCTGATAGCGGTGTTTTTGCGATAGTTGGTCCGACTGGAGTTGGCAAGACTACTATTCTTGACGCGATTTGTCTTGCTTTGTATGGTCGGACGCCTCGACTAAATAATGTTGTTAATTCTGATACTAGAGAAAACGAAATCATTTCCCGCAATACAAAACTTTGCTTTGCCGAAGTAGAATTTGAAACTAATCGTAACAAAAAATATATTGCACGTTGGGAACACAACAAAACTAATAAATCCGCAAAGCCTATTCATTGTCTTTACACTTACACCTGCGGTAACGAAAAACAACTCTTACACGGTAAAACCACCGACGTCCGAAATAATATCCAACAAATCAGCGGTTTGGACTTTATTCAATTTACCCGCTCAGTAATGCTTGCACAAGGTGAATTTGCAAAATTCTTAAACTCCAGCGATAATGAACGCGCCGACATCCTTGAAAAAATTACCGGCACCGAAATTTATACAAATATATCAAAAAAAGTTTATGAAAAATTCAAAAACAAAGATAACAATTTAAAACTCCTAGAAAAAAATTTAAACGAAATAAAAAGACTAACCCTAGACGAAATAAACGTTATAAACAATGACGTTATTAATCTTGATAACGCAATAAAACAATTATCAAAAAGACAAAATTTAATAACCGATATTATTTCTTACCACAAAAAGCTAAAAGAAATTCAAAACGAATCCGAAACAATTAAACGTAACATTAAATCACTTGATGAATCTGAATCTGAATTTTTGGCAGACACGGCTAAACTTGCCGCCGCTCTTAAAGCTAACGAAATCAATAATTCGTACAATAATTACACCACACAAAAAAAATTGCTAAATGAAATAATTAAAAAAATTGCCGAAATAGAAACCAATCTGCCCGCCGTACAAAATGAATTTGACGAAGCAACAAAAATCGCCGCCGAATCCGAAAAAATCTACAACGAAACAGTAAATAATTGCGAAATCAATCAAAAAAAATCTATTGCTGCACGTTCTATTGATCAAAAAATTGACGAACTAATATCTCTAATTGAAAAATCTGAAAAAGATAAAAATGAAAGAACACAAAAAATTACAAAACTTGAAAAAGAACTAAACAAACTTGAAAAAAATCTATCAGAAACACTGCAAGAAAAAACACCGGAATTATTGCAACAAAAAATCAACGAAATCACAACCATTCTAACAAAATTTCTGAATGGTAAAAATATTTCTGATTGGCGAGAGGAGCGTGAGCGGTTGCAGAATGAGATCAAGAAATTGGAATTGCGGCATGAGTCAATTGTTCGGTTGGAATCAATCAGCACAACTCAAACCGAAATAGAATCTCAAATACCGGTACTAAATAATTCAATTCAACAACTCGAAAATCAATGTACAGAAAGTGAAGACCAAAAAATTCTGATTGAAAAATACATCAATGAATTAAGAGACAAAAAGCAACTTCTGGCAATAATTGCAAGCCTTGACGAACACCGCGAGAAACTTGAAAACGGTAAACCTTGCCCGTTGTGCGGCGCATGCGAACATCCATACGCAAACGGCACAAATCCTAAAACCGCTAACGAAGAATCAGAAATCAAAGATGCTGATAAAAAAATCAAAAACATCAACCAAAAATTAAAACAAATAAATGAAAAACTCGCTGAAACCAAAAGAGAACGCGACATATTAGAAATAAAGTACAACAATAATATTGAATTGATTACGCAAATTGTTGCTAAATCCGGATTCGGTAACGATAGTAAATTGGCGGACAAAAATGACGTGCAAATTGAAATTAATCGGATTCGCGAGGTTGCGGATAAATTAAAAAAACAAATTGATGAAACGGAAAAATTAAATATCGAACAAAAAGAATTAAATGAAAAACTCCAGAAATCACACGAAACCAATCTCGAAATCCAAAAAATAAAAGTTCAAATTAAAGAAATAAAATCTGAAAACATAAATACCGAAAAAGAAATCAAAGACGCAGAAAAAGAATGGGAATTACAGAAAATTGAAAGAGTAAAAATTTTCGGCAATGAAATTCCAGACGAAAGCGATAAAAAATTTGAGCGCCTTCTAAAAAACGCAACAAAAAATCGCGACAACAATAATAATATCGCGATCACACAAAAAAATAAACTCGACAACTTGATAAGACAACGCGAAATTTTATTGGACGAAAAAATAAAACGTTGTATTGAAGTTGACAGCACGAAAAGAATTTTTGAAGAATGTTATATTGCAAAAGGATTCGACACCGAAGCAGATTTCTTGTCGGCAAGAATTGAAACGAAAAAATTAAATGAATTACTTGCAAAAGAAAATAAATTCAAGGAAGATAGAATTCGTTTAAATTTATTGTATGATGAAAATATCAGAAAACATAAAGAGCTGTCAGAATCGGAGATTGCAAAGACAGATAATTTTTGTAACGAAAATAATATTGAATTATTGCAAAAGGAAAAAAACGAATTAGATGTAAAAATTAAGGAAATATCGGAACAAGTCGGCGGATTGAAAGAAAAACTTAATGCGAACAAAGAGAAAGATGAAGAATATAAAATCAGGCAAAATGAATTTGAACAATCAAAACAAGAACATGACCTCTGGTTTAATTTGAATGAGCTAATCGGTTCTCAAAACGGCGCAAAATACAGCAGAATTGTACAGAAAATGACCTTTCAATCATTGATAACCTACGCCAATCAACAACTCTCAAAAATTACTGATCGTTACCGTTTAATTCATGCTGTTAGCAAAAATGAAGATCGCACGACTGCTAAAGAAATCATGCTTGATATAATAGATGACTATCAAGGCGGCGCAATTCGTACAATAAAAAATTTATCGGGCGGTGAAATATTTTTAGTTAGTCTTGCGCTTGCTCTTGGTTTATCGTCGATGGTAAGCGAGCGAATTAGTGTAGATTCTTTGTTTTTGGACGAAGGTTTTGGAACTCTTGATGAGCAAACGCTTGATACGGTTTTGAGTGTTTTGGATAGTTTGCGTCAAGCAGGCAAACAGATTGGTATAATTTCTCATGTACCAATGATTCGCCAAAGAATTACTTCACAAATTCGCGTGTTGCCGAAAGGGAACGGGCAGAGCTTTATTGAAATTGCTCTTGAAGGACAATAAATCCGTAATATAATAGTCGTGATTTTGGATTCATTGAATCTATTCCCCCAATAAGGTAGCGTTTACCTTGTTATACTAAATTTCATGTCAACGGAACTACCGCAACAGAAAAATTTATAACTGCTCATAATTGCCGACCTTTTTTCAAATGCATGATTCCGCTCAGTGAATGCACAACTTTAACTTAAACAAATCAAATTAAAACAAATCAAAAAATAATGCCAAAAAATCAAATTAACTCACAATCCGTTTTCTCGTATTTCTTATCCAGAACATACTTGAGAAATTGGGGATACAAGAATGTTAAAGCAGGTTTACCGATAAATAATCCTGCGGAAGTTACCAAAGTTGCAAACGAAAACGCTTTAAATTTTTGCAACTTGATTTATCGTTACAATAAATTCGCTTTATTGTTTTGGACGATATTAATTCTATTTTTATTTTTCATAACAGATAAATATTCTGTTATTTTTTCGGCAGAAGTTACCAATAAACCTGTGTTGTCAGCGGCGCAATTGCAATTGATAGAGCGGGCAAATTTACTGGCGGAAAAAATCACAAAACCCGATGACAGATTAAGTAAACTTTTTGAATTACTTGCGTTTGAATCACAATTTGATGATAAACAACACGCACAAAAAACAATTGCGTTAATCTTAAAACAAATTTCCGCGATGGAAGCCGGAGTTGTAAAAAATAATTTTTACCAACTGCTTGCACTTGCACAATCTAACATCGGCGATTACAAACAAATTAATGTAACGTTAAATAATCTAATCCAGTCAATTGAAAAATCACAGATACAATTCGATATTGCGGAAAAAATTCTTTATGAAAAAGAAGACGCAAAGTTACCGATTCCAGATGAAGTTACAGACTTGTTACGGCTTGCGTATGCGGGTGCAGAAGTAGCTAAAGATACTGGACTTGAAGCGATTGCGGCAATGCAGCTCGGACGGGTTCTGGCAAAAGCAGGTAAAATCAAGGAGGCGAAAAATTTTATAAATATCGCCTTGGAAAAATCCGACAAACTTGCAGAAAATGAATCAAAAAGTATAAAACAGTCTTTATTGCGTATTATGATTCAGAATAAAATTTACAAAGAAGTAACGGATGAAATCGCAAAAACAAAATCTCAAGAAACAAAAGATATATTCATGGGGCTGGTTTTGCAAACACTTGCGGAAGAAGGACAAATAAACGACGCCAAAAACGGTTTAACCGGAATCAAATCAATCCAAATCAGAGACGCAGTTACTGTAGGAATTTGTCATGAACTTGTAAAAAAAGGAACTACGGTTGCAGAGTTAATTGATTTATCAACATTGATGAGTTCGGATAAACTAAAAGAAATTTTTGTACAAAATGCTATCTCATTTCTTCTTGAAAACAAGCGTCCCGACATCGCCACACAACTTATAGATCAAATCGGTGCCAAAACCGAATCACGCGAACAATACAATCTGATTTTGATCGCAAATATGATTGACGAGAAACAATTTGACAAAGCCTTACAAAAAATTTCAACAATTTCTGATGAGAATTATAAAATGCGAATGAGCCGATATTTGATCATTTCTCAGATTCGGGCAAATGGATTAAAGTCTGTTGAAAAAATTGCTTTGAATTATACGGACGCAGAAAGACAACAAATAGCAGCGTTGAACGCGGAGACAAACAAACTTGCCGCAATAGAAAATAATTCCGAAAGGGCGAAAGCAGCTTTTTCTTTGTTGCTGAAACAAACAGAGATTTTGAATCCGAGCGGAATTCAAGCGGTTACGCAAATTGTTTTGAATGAGGTTGACAAGCTTAGCAGTGCGGCGCAAATTTTGGAATATCAATATAATACCGCACGCCTACATTTTGAACTCGGCAATTTCGACGGAGTACGTGAAGCGCTTAATCGATCCGTTAAATATCTTGACGGCGTGAAGGATTTGATGTTGTTGAAGGAGTTGGTGTTGATAGATCAGGATGGAGCAACGTCAACAAATAACGTTACAATAAATAAAACGAATTCAGATAACAATAATGCATCCTCCATAGCAACTCCGCCTAAAACAACAGAAGTCAATGAAGCAATGATTCGCGAACGGCTTTTTTTGACTTATACATCCATTTGTGCAATGTATATCGATATAAATGATATTGATGTTGCAGAAAAAATTTATGAAAAATCAAAACAATATCTCGCTGCAACTGACGATGATCCGATAAGACAATTTGATCAAACTGGAATTTTAAGTAAGTTATTATTACAGCTTGACAGTGCCGGAACAATTAAGGGCAACTAATTTTTATCATATTGAATTTTTAATTTTTTGTAACACAAATTCACTTGACGTCAAAGCAGATTTCATAATGAATAAAGTTGTTGCGAATAGTTGAGATTTAACGTGTAAACAGTTTATAAATTATTAAAATGTCAGAAATAGTAATTAACAAATTTAAGTGTGTACGTTGCGGTCAATGCATTCTTGCATGTCCGGCGCGGGTTTATACTCGCAATTCACCATTGGAGAGTACGGTTTTGGCAAAGGATGGTGAAGAGCGTTGTATCGCGTGTAATCATTGTATTGCGATATGTCCGGTCAACGCAATTTCGGTCAATAGCCTTGACAGCTCTGATTGTGATTTTTTTACAGACGGAGTTTATCCGCGTCTTGAACATATTATTTCTCTTGTTCAAATGCGTCGTTCGATTCGGACATATTCGAATGTTCCGGTTGATGATTCTCAGATTGAGCAGTTGCTCAATGCAGTCCGTTGGGCGCCGACGGCTAAAAATCGTTTACCGGTAAAATGGTTGATTATCAACGGTAGGAAGAAAGTAGTTGAGCTTGGCGGTCTTGTTATAAATTGGTTTAGGCGTTTGAAGGGAGTAGATGAAATGTTGGATGCGTGGGATCTCGGTCTTGATCCGATTTTTCGCGGTGCACCGTGTGTTGTTGCGGCATATACAACAGCTGATTCTCCTTGGGCGGCGGTAGATTGTTCAATTGCAATGCAAACATTTGACTATTGCGCAGCAGCAATGAGATTGGGAACATGTTGGGCTGGTTATTTTATTAATGTTGCGCAAAAAGATATGGAAATAAATAAATGGCTGGGTTTAAGCAGAGATGAAGAAATTTACGCCAGCCTGATGTTGGGCAACATTGGAGGCGAATTTTATCAAAAAATACCGCCAAGACCTGAAATAAAAGTAAAATGGATACAATAAAACAAAAAATTGTTGATAAAATCAGAAGTAACTATTAAGTAAGCCGCATGTCTTTTTACAAATTCATTTGTATGGCAGGCCGAAATGAAGCAATAACGTAGTAACCACTTAAAAACAGTTGAAAAATAAGAGCGTATAATGGCGTTTTTGGAGGCATTGTGGTTACTAATGGAAATTTTGGTAAATAGGACTGGATACTTTATAAACTGTTCATACTTTAACTTTCATTTGCCGCCGCCTGCTTACCTATCGGAAAGTAGGCTTTCACGCTTTCGAATCAAACAAAACATAAGGGCGCATCGGGGACTACTAAGGGAAGTTTGACAAATAAGGGTTTGAATATTAGAACTGTTCGGAAAACGATGTTGTCCCGAGTGAATTTATTGGTCTTATGTAACAGAATTGTTGACGATAAGAAACACACGGCTGAATAGATACGATTTTCATTTTTGACTAACATAATTATTGTTACAATAATGCATCAAAAAAATAGTAATTTGATAAATATTTCACACTCAAATTTATAGTGTTAAACGCCATTTTGCAAAAGTTCAGTTAAAGGTTAAAATTTTAATTATTGCTTTTGTTTATTTTATTTTTATGAGTCCGTTTTACTAAAAATATAATAACCAACACAACAACGATTCCGCTTATGATCACAGCAAATACAATCGAAAAAATATTGGATGTTGTCAACGAGTTTAGATCAAAAAATTGGATGTTTTCATTTGTTGTATCTACTTGATCCGGCGTCGTATTTTTGTATTTTACTTGTGCTACAGCTTTCGTTTTGTCTCATGTTTTTTGAGCCTCTGGCGAATTAAACATCTTAAACATCTTAAACATTTTAAACATCTTAAACTGCATAAAAACAAATTCAAACGCTTAAAACCTGATATCTTTGAATTTTTATCAACAAATTTTGTAATTCATCCGGAGTAAGTGTATAACATTTCAAAAAAGTAATTATTTGTCCATGAAAAAGTCATTTGGTGCTATAAATTCTGGGCTTATCTGGTTGCAATTTAGAGTTATAATTTGCAATATAGTTATTGCTTTATCCAAGATTTTCCTTAAAACCTTGCAAATATTAGACCTTTTCTCTAACCTAAAAATACATCAACACAACAAAAAACCTACAACGAAAAACCGCTTTTAACTCCTCCGAGACCACCCCTAACCCCTCCGAAGGAGGGGAATAAGACTACGCCTCCGAAGGAGGCGAATAAGAAGAAGCCTCCGTCGGAGGCGAATTA
>JAITDV010000157.1 GCA_031282385.1 Planctomycetaceae bacterium
ACATTGCGGAATATCTTAATTGTAAAGATAAATTGGTTGAAGTGAACTGTGCTTGTTTGCTCCGCGAAAGGGCAATGAGTGAACTTTGCGGTTATAAAAAAGGGGCATTTACCGGAGCAATTGAAAATTATGAAGGAAAACTACAACAAGCAGACGGCGGAATACTGTTTCTTGATGAGATTGGCGAACTCGGATTGGAAGAACAAGCTATGTTGCTTAAAGTAATTGATGGAGCGAAAGTTGATACACTGGGGGAAAAAGAAAATTACAAAAAAGCGGTTTCATTTATTTTATTTTGCGCAACAAATAGAGATTTGGATCAAGAGGTAGCAGAAGGACGTTTTCGGGAAGATTTGTTATCCCGTATCAATCTTTGGCAATATGAATTGGAACCGTTGCGAAAACGGACGGAAGAGATAATTGGAGAACTTGACAAAATAAATTTTGAAGATAAAGCCCGTGATAAATTTATTGAATTTGCCAAAACAGCGCAATGGCGTGGTAATTGGCGGGATTTTAAGAATACATTAAAGCGGTTATCTGTGCGAGGACAACTGAACAAAACCGAATGTGTCTCAATAGAAAATGTACAATTTGAAATCGAACATTTACAATCGCAATGGTCAAAACGAAACGGGAATGTTCATACCGATCCCAATACTGTTCACAATCATGAATTGTTGAATCCGTTGGATTACCGGAACGACATTTATTATCAGCGGCTTTGTGAAAAGTTGGGCAAAGAGAAAATCGAACAAAAACATCCTATCGATATTTTACAACTCCTTGCTGTGTTACGTATTTGCAAAGGAAAGAAAAATGCCGCTGAAACCGGTGAAATACTATATTCAAAAGACAAGAATCCATCAAGCCGAATAGGAAAATTTTTACATAAGAAATTTGGTTTGAGTTGGGAGTTGGCGAGGGTAATTGTTTCTGATTGAATTTTGGGGCGTCTATTCATACGGTTGAAATATACTCAAGGTAATTGTCTATTTTAAATCCATAAAAAATTAAATAGTTGCTCCTGAAAAAGTCTTTTTGTTGTTTTAATGGTAGCCAACTTGTTCGCGGCGAGTTCATCTGAGCATTTGAATGGGTACTCCTTGTCAATTAATTTTGATAATAGACCTTTTCGCTAACCTGTAGGAGATCACCCCTGACCCCTCCTTCGGAGGCTTCTTCTTATTCCCCTCCTTCGGAGGCTTCTTCTTATTCCCCTCCTTCGGAGGGGTTAGGGGTGGTCTCGGAGGAGTTAAAGGCGGTTTTTCGTTGTAGGTTTTTTGTTACGTTGATGTATTTTTAGGTTAGAGAAAAGGTCTAATATTTGCAAGGTTTTAAGGAAAATCTCGGATAAAACAATAACCATATAGCAAATTATAACTCTAAATTACAACCAGATAAGCCTAGAATTTATGCACCAAATGACTTTTTCAGGGACAACTAGATAAAGAAACACACAACTTAATTGTTACAAAAATTCAAATGTGAGCAGTTTATTAATGTGCGGTTGATATGTAACTTGATGCTGTTGCCGTGGGCAAATTTATTTCCATTCCCGGTTTCAAATCACGGGCTGATTTGAGCTTGTCGGAGTTGAATCGAATTATTTCACTCCAACGTGTTGTATCTCTGAGTTGTTCTTGTGCGATTTTGAAAACGGAATCGCCTTGTTTTACAATGTATTTTGTTCCTGACGATTGAGTTTTTATTGGTTGTGTTGTAGTTGGTGAGTTTGGTTGTGATGTTTTGGTTTGTGAGGTTGTTGTGTTGTTGTTTCGTGAGTTGTAGCGGCTATTTTGCGCAAGTATATTTCCATAATTTGCTCTCAAATAATCTGCTGTCGGAATTTCTATCTGCGTTCCTTCAACCGGAATCCATGCTGCGCCGCGATTACGGTTATGAACTGCCAACGCACGATACAACAAACCTGTACCATAATAATTATCACAAATCGACATGTATGTGTCGCCCGCTTTAACAGTGTACAATTCCGCATTTGCCGGTGAACGTGTTATTTCACGATCAAGTTGGCTGTGATAATTCGGAGCAACAGTACCTGTTGGTAAAACTTTACCGGAATTTTGTAACTGAACAGCTGCCGGATCACGCGTCAATGGTAAATGACGATAACCTGGATTACTTTCCGCTAACACCGCGGGAGCTTCTTCATGCAATGTTTCTAACGCATTTTGCAACGTTTTAGTTACATTATCCGAATCTGGAGTATTCGATGGTAACAATGTAGATAATGTATTACTTTGGGGATCATCAGGGTCAATTGGTACTGGTACTGGTATTGGTGTTACGTGTGTAGGCGAATTTATTGCGGCAAGCGGTGCGGGATTATTCGTTTCATTAAATAATTTTGCTCCGTCGGAATTATCATTTGTCTTATCAGAATTTTTGTTACGATTATTTGTTATATTGTTGTCAAATTTGAGAGTCGGTGATATTGCGGTATTGACAGGTTGATTGTTGGTCGAATTATTTGAGTCTGTTGCAGGAATTTTAGCAATATCTTTTTGCGCAACAGAAATTGTTTTTGTATTTGTCGGTTGCGGCGGTGCAACTGATTCAAGCGGTATCCGTACTACGGGTTCAATATTAGAATCAGCGGCTACAGGTGAAAATTTTTCTACCGGTACAACAGCTTCGGTTGGCGGAATTGACGGAGTAGATTCGTTTGAAACTACCGTTTGTAATGGTCGCATTGAAACAATATCGGGCAAAGTAACATCACTTTTGGTTGGAATCGGCGGCGTTGTTTCTGTGAAATGCGGTTGTGCCTTGTTATCTGCAACAATTGACGATGTGTTTTGATTTTGTGTAACAGAAATTGGTTGTTTTGATTTATCTGCCGCAGAAATTTCAGTAACCGGCGTCTTGTTCTGATTCGGATTCAAATTATAATCCGGCGGAGGAACTCGCAATGTCGAATCTGTATCGGTCAAAACAGTTGGTTTAGACTCTGTAACCAGTAATGTTTCCATTGGAGATGATTTAATTTCTTTCTTATCGGATTTATTGCCAGCAGAAATTGGGGGCAATTTCGCCTTATCTGTTGAATTAGAATCAAGCGGCGGTTGATTTGTTGGTTCAAGTTGATTATTTGTTACAGAAATTGGAGTACTATTATTAGCATTGAGCTGTACCATTTCTTGATTGGGTTTGATTGAAAAATTTTCAGAAGATTTAATATCAGATTTCGTGTCGGGCTTTCCAATAGATTTTTCAACATTTTTTTCTTCCGCTTTTTTTTCTGTAATCTCTTTTTTCTTTTCAACAATATCCACATTACCGCCTGCTAAAACAATATTATTCGAATTCGATTGACTATTATCAAGCGGCGGATTATCGGACGGTGATGTTATGTTATTTTTGTCATGTATATTTGCAGTATTTGTTGTGTTACTAGGTTCGGACGTGTTAGTTGAAAACGTGCCGGGCGTATTATTGTCGAATAGAAAATCATTATTGGTTTGTGGAATTGGTGGTGTTGCAGGATTCTCTGGGGACGAACTACCAAAAATATGATCCAAATTCGCATCAATCGGAGGCGGTACAGTTACGGGAGCTGAACTTGTTGTAAAAACCGGCTCAGGATTAGGACTGCTTAACGTATTGTCAAGTGAATTATTGGTAGGCGGAGGATTGACCGAAAAATTATTGTTCGGTGTTTTGTTCTGTGTTAAAGTTTGTTCGTGTGGTTGTGGTGTTATTGTATTAATATTTTCATTTTTGGGTTCAGGTGTAATTTGTGTTAGGTTATTATTGACAGATGTATTTTTGTTATCGTTTCTGGGCAAATAATCAGAAGATACAATACTAGGAGCAACATCGCGGCTAGAGTTATTATTTGTGTTATTTATGTTTTCTTTTTGTGTTAGCGGTGTTGAATTATCGGTATTGTTGTTTGTTTGATCGTCTGGATTTACTGCTGCAATATTCGAGTCGATTTTAGGATTGATAATTGATCTGATTCCAATATAACCGGCAATAAGCAACAACAACGCAACAGCAAGAATTGCAGATTTTATCAACACATTTTGCCATGACGAACCTTCATAAATATCGTTGTCATCTCCGTACAAATCGGTTGAATATGATGTTATTGGAGTATCGGTGCGATTTTCGGTAACAATATTTGATTTTGTGTTTATTGTTTTATTTATTTTTGAACCGGACAAATTTTCAGGTGCAGATTGTATATCAATTTGAGATTGTTTTTTGTCCTGATTATTAATCCGGTCGGTAACATAATTAGCGTTATCAATTTCAGTCGTGTTATTGAGATTGTCATCTATTTTTAATGTGAAATATGACGGAATAATTTTAATAAGTTGCAAAAATAATTTGCCGACAACTGACAATTTAGTTCGTACCGCAAGTATCGATTTACTGCAAGAATAAATCGGCGAACAAATTTTCGTAACGATATTGATCAAATCTTTCATATAATTCGTATGCAATTTTGTTTCATCTTGATTAGAAGCGCCGGCATTATTTGTAACAGAAATGTTATTTATTAATGCGGCTAATCCTTCATTGTCATCATAATTATCATCGCCGGAATTATTGTTGTCGTTATTGTTATTGCCGATGGAAGATGAGGCGGCAATGGATTCTGTTTTATTGCGTGAAGGGAACGGCAACGGTTTTATTTCAGGCGTGTTGTTATCTGGTAAAGTTGCGGAAATTTCCAAATCGGAAGCGGAATTGGAATGATTTTTATTTGACATTTTTATATTTGCGAGTGATCGGTTTTAATTTTTAAAAGTCGTAACAAGTAACGTAATTTTGAATCAGAAAAATTACTTGTTATCGCCAACAAAAGATGCACATCTTAATTTTGCGCTTCTTGATCGCGGATTTTGTTGTAGTTCTGTTTGTGAGGAAATGATGGGTTTTTTGGTAATGATTTTCCAATTGGGGTTATTTCTGAATGTATTTTTTACGATTTTGTCTTCGAGAGCGTGGAAACTTATGACAATTATTTTTCCGTTTTGTTTTAATATTTTTGGAGCAATATTTAGTATTGTTTCGAGAGAATCAAGTTCTTTGTTTACAGCGATTCTCAATGCTTGAAATGTTTTGGTGGCGGGGTCAATTATAATTGAGCGTGAGTTGTATGATTTGAAATTTATTATTCTTTTTTTAGGTACGCAATTTCTTACAATTTCTGCAAGTTCGATAGCAGTTTCAATATCTTTTGTTTTACGTTTTGTGATAATTTCGTGTGCGATTTTTCGGGCGTATTTTTCTTCGCTGTATTTGAAAATCAAATATGCAATATCTTCTTCTTTGAGACGGTTTATGAGTGCGTATGCGGGTTCGCCTTCGGTTGTGTCGAATCGCAAATCGAGTTTGCCATAAGCGTTGAAGCTGAAGCCGCGTTCTTGATCGTTTAATTGGTCGCTTGACAATCCGAGATCAAGTAAAATACCGTCAACTTTATCAATACCCAACATTGTCAAAGCATCCGGCGTATAAATGTAATTTGCATGTACAAGCCGAATTGAACCTTCGGAGTGGATAAGTGAATTTGAATTATCGTTGCAAAAAATTCTTTTGAAGCGCAATTCTGTACGATTTATTGCGGCAGCGTCGCTGTCAATTCCAATGATAGTACCTTTTGTTTTGATTTTTTTGTATATAGCTTCAGTGTGTCCGCCGCCGCCAAGAGTACAGTCAACATAAACTCCGCCAATAACAGGATTCAGCAACTCAATCATCTTGTCCGTCATTATTGGAACATGAACCGTTCTGTCTGAATATTCTTTAAAATCCATCAATTTAAAATAAGTTACAAATTACCCGAAAAAAAACTCATCTGCGAATAATAACAATTTCACGATTTCAAGAAAAGAGCAATTTTAAACTGATTGCACTTTAAATTTCATTTGTCACCGCCTGCTTACCTATCGGAAAGCGGGCAACGATAAACGAAATTTAAAGTGTGAACAGTTGAAAGCAACAACACGATATTAACGTAAACAACCCTTATTTATCCAATTCCCATTAGCAGCAAGCAGTATCCCTTTTCGCTAACCTGTAGGAGACCACCCCTGACCCCTCCGAAGGAGGGGAATAATTCGCCTCCTTCGGAGGTATCTTCTTATTCGCCTCCTTCGGAGGCATCTTCTTATTCCCCTCCTTCGGAGGGGTTAGGGGTGGTCTCGGAGGAGTTAAAGGCGGTTTTTTGTTGTAGGTTTTTTGTTGCGTTGACGTATTTTTAGGTTAGAGACAAGGTCTATTAGAGTTGTTCGGAAAATTATGTTGTTCCGTGCGGATTTATTGGGCTTGTATAACAGAATTGTTGCAATAAAAAAACACACGACTGAATAGTTACGTGTTTTAAACTGTTTGCAACTTATACTGCTCGTACTATAAATTGCATGACTCAAGAGCGTAAAAGCCTGTTTTCCGATAGGTAAACAGACGCGGGTAAAGGAAATTTAATGTGTGAACAGTTTAAAATCCGGTTTTCATTTTGTCAGTGATAAAAATGGACATGATAAACTTGAACACTATCTTAAAAATTGAAAATTAAAGTATGATGAGTGTGCAGTATATTTTTTCCCCCTCTTTTCGTGTTGTTTGGGAGTGTATAGAATTGCATGTTGTTTTTTGGGAGTTCGGTCTGATGCAGGGTTGATTAGTTTTGTGTTGTTTACAGGCTGAATATTTTTTGTGCGGTTTGGTTATGTTTTTGATTAATGAATTATCGTTACATTTAATACAATACAACACCAAACTGTTAATCTTTTTTACAAATATGTCAGATACACTTTAGAATTCGGTAACACAAAAGTGTTGCAGCGGACTTTCCAATAGATAAGTTCACGCATGCCGACGAAATCTCAAGTGTGAACAATTTAACAGGAGTCAATTATGAAAATGTATTTTGAGAAAAATGTGAGTTGGTTTACGATTATTTGTTGTTTTATTTTAGGTGTATTTTGCTCCGGTAACCCCAACGCGATGTCGCAAAATTCCGGTTTGCTTGCTCCAGATACAATATTAGCGGACAGAGCAAAAATGTTGGGTTATGTTGAAAATCACATTACAAATAAATTTCCGCCGATGCT
>JAITDV010000244.1 GCA_031282385.1 Planctomycetaceae bacterium
TACAGGTTAGCGAAAAGGTCTAATTACTGCTCATACTATAAATTGCGGGATTCGAGAGCGTAAAAGCCTGCTTTCAGATAGGTAAGTCGGCAAAGGTAATAGAAATTTGAAGTGTAAACAATTTCAATATATTTCGTATTTGTCGGTAATTATATTTGACGTCGGGACAAAAAATGTTTTTTGTTACGATAATTATTGATTTGATAGATGACTTATTTTATTAAAAGGATACCTGATGATAATTGATCTTTCATTGACGTTTATTCCAACTGCAATACAACAATCACGGTGGGATATTTTTTGGGAAAGTACGTTGCGTATGTTGGAGAATTTTCCGGTACGTTTGATTCGATTGGCGGACAAACGGACGGATTATGGTACGATTCGACTTTTCTCCAATAAACTCACAGATTCTGATGTGAATGGTGAGTTTTTTGCTTTTTCAGGCGACGCGGTTTCATTTACAATGGGACAAGAAATTCGTGTTTACCATGATATTGAATATTACCGTAAGCAATGGCATAACATTGATGAAAAAATAAAAGACCCTTTGTACTGTACTTGGCAAGATTATGATTCAAATAATGAAAATATTCATCCTGAACTTTGGGGTGTAAAGATATTTCGTTCTTGCACGCAAGGTCGTCCTTATCATGTTGCGGCAACGGGATTGATAATTTTGGCTGAGCATTTGTTTGGTGATAAATGTGTGGGTTGGGATCAAATTCGTCTGCGTGAATGTAATGAAATACGTCCTTGGGTGAGTCATTTTGTCAATGCAGATGTTCAGATTCCTGTTTGTATGGATGCCTCGCGGCTTTGGAACAGAATAGAGGGAGTTTGTGGTGATATTGATTTGACAAAGCGACGTTTTAACGAAAGATTTATTGGTCTTCATACGCAAAAAATACATCGTTTAATTGCGGAATCGCGTGAAAATACAATGCGTGAATTGGCGGAATCTTTATTGAGTTGTAATAGAATTGATTCACCAGAAGCGGTTGATATTTCCGAATCTTTTTTGGAAGCGACAGATGATCTTGACATGTATCTTGACTTGATTGATTTTCGTAATTCACTTGCTATCGCGAACAACAAGGATAGTTCCAAAAAACAAATTCCATTGTTTACTTTGGAATCGGTTTTACGGATGTTGATCATGCATCAAGTAACAATAACAAGGTGGCAATGTCAGGAGTTGTACGATTTTAAGCGTTGGATGAATATGGACGGCGATGATACGTATGCGGCGAGTACGTCTTTTATAAAATCAATTGTGCCGCGAGTTTTTGAGTTTTATTGTTCAAAATCTGACCTTCTTGATACGTTTTACCGTCGTGATCCGTCAGCACGTGAGCAGTTGGAGAAGGTTTCTAACGAGGCGTTCGAGACTTCAGACGCTTTAACTGATAGACTCGCAACAGTCATTCGCGAAATCAAAGACAAAGCTGAAGAAGCATATCCAATTGGTAATAGCGGACCGTTGACGCCGTCTTTTGAAACGTTTCCGCATTTCATTGATGCTGAAGCGCGGGTTCTGTCGCATTCGTTGGAGCCGCTTAGCAACAAAGAGGTTATCAAGCTAGCCCAAAGAGCAAATTCGTTGTTACATGTCAGGGACAGTTTGAATTTCGGCGTAGATACGGATGAATTGTTCAATGATACCAGCGGCGAAATGCAAAAAACAGTTATCGCAAACATGATCAGTGATTACGCATTGCCAATTTTGGAAAGTACATGGAATATGATTGTTGCATTAGAGGACGATAAAATGTTAAACCTTCTTGCGTTGATGACAACAGTATCTACAACCAAAGAGTATTCCAAAATCAAACCAGTAATAATTCAATTAGTCAATCATACTCGTTTTTGGAAATTGTTCAAAGAATCCACACTATCAACAACATCTTCATCGCCCTCAAATAAAATTAAACGAAAAAAATAACTATTCAGGTCGGCAACTTTACGCGGAAAATTTTTATGTCAAATGTGAATACGGCAAAACGCAGGAACCGCTTAAAACTGTTATGTTTTTAACCACCCCTAACCCCTCACAAGGAGTAGAATCATCAAATTCCGCTCCTCTGGATGGGTTAGGGGCGGTTTATTAATACGACTGAATAGTTACGTTAGAATTTTTATGATATTAGGATTTCCAATAATTCGTCTGCTGATAGTTTGGTCATTTGATCGGCGCCTTCGAGGAGTTTGTCAGCTAGATCGCGTTTTTCGTGATGCAAGCGTACAATTTTTTCCTCTATTGTTCCCTTTGTAATCAAACGATACACAGTAACAGGTCGCGTCTGACCAATTCTGTGCGCTCTGTCTGTTGCTTGATCTTCTACCGCAGGATTCCACCAAGGGTCGGTATGAATTACATAATCCGCAGTTGTTAAATTTAATCCGCTACCGCCCGCTTTAATACTTATCAAAAACGCATCATAATCGCCTGATTGAAAGGCATCTACTCTTTTTTGCCTTTCGCGTTCCGGTACTGAGCCGTCGAGATATTGATAAGAAATTCCAATTGATTTGAGTTCTTCTTGCAAAATATCAAGATGTTTAACAAATTGACTAAAAACTAAAACCTTGTGCCGATTCTCTTGCAGCTCCAGCATTATATTACGAAATACTTCTAATTTTGAACTCTCAATTCCGCAATCCGGTAAAACCAATCTCGGATTGCAACATATTTGCCTCAAACGCGTCAATGCTGCTAAAACTTGCAAACGTTCATGTCCCGTTTTTTTCACGCGTAAATCTTGCAGCTCCAAGATCGCTTTTGTCCGCGCCGCCTCATACAACAATGCTTCATCTTGCGATAACTCAATCTCTTTAATAATCTCCGTCCGCGCGGGCAACTCTTCCAACACTTGCGATTTTGTTCGGCGCAATATGAACGGATGAACTAATTTTCTCAATGTTGAACGTGCGGTTGACGAAGCCTCGCGTTGAATCGGTATTGCGAAACGTTCTTCAAAAAACTTTTGCGAACCCAATAAACCTGGATTAAGAAAACGAAACAAACTCCAAAGCTCAATAAGATTATTTTCTATCGGCGTACCTGTCATGCCAACACGAAAATTACTTTGTAACATTGTCGCTGCTTTTGCACGTTGCGAATCAGGATTTTTGATTGCTTGCGACTCGTCAAGTATAACTGTCGCATATTTTACTTGAGAGAAAAGCTCAATCTCCTGTTGCAAAAGTGAATAACTTGTTATCAAAACATCATGTTTTCCGCCTGAAAATATTAATTCATCACGTTCTTTTTTTGCTGAACTCATGCTGCTTGATATTGGTTGAATCCGTTTAATATTGAGCGACGGTGCAAACCGTTGTGCTTCGCGTTCCCAATTGAAACAAACCGAAGTAGGCGACACAACCAACGCCGCACCAAGATCAGCACGTAATAATAACAATGCTAACGCTTGTATTGTTTTTCCCAGTCCCATGTCGTCCGCAAGACAACAACCAACTCCCCACATCGCACAACGAGCAAGCCACGCATAACCTTCAAATTGATAATCACGAAGATCACCAACAAAACCCTTGGGAAACGGCGTCTGATAATCTTTTGCTAAAACGATACGTTTCTTTACATCATTCCAAACGGTATTACGGGACAACGTTGGAATTGAATTGAAAAAATCATCCATTCCCGCAGCAACAAAAGGATGAATCCGAAGCGAATTGCCTTTCGATTGCGATAGACGTTTTAACTCGCCTAGGCGTTTACGCAGATCATTTGTCAACGTTAGAAAATTCTTGTCATCTAATTTTACAAATCGATCATCCGTATTATCTTCAAGTAACTCCAAAACACGTATTAAATCTATATTTTGACCGTCCACCGAAAACGATCCTTCCACCGATAACCAATCATCAATTTTTGAAAATGACAAATTCACATTGCTAAAAGAAGTTGCCGATGAAACTGCGAATCTTTCACCTTGAGGCCAATAAACCTCAAAATCAATTGATAAATCCGGTAAAGTTTCAGTTGTTTCAGTTGTTTTTTTCTTACCTCGTTTCTTTTTCTTTGTAATATTGGGCGGAGTATTTTGTGTTTTGTCAAGTTCTTTTAATTCGGACAAAAATGCTAACGCATCAGACGGCGTTTCAAAAATATAGCGATTCTTCGATGAAGAAACTACAAATTGAAATGCATTAATTTTTGTAACGAAATTGTTTCGCAGTTCAACTTCTTTTGCAAGATTACGTACCGTCTGTAAATTCTTGCCCGCAACCTCCGCAATAATACGTTCTGAACCAAGTCCAGGACGATGAATCACACCATTATTTCCAAACGGCTTAACAAAAATTTCCACTTGAATACCGTTACCTTGAGGCGTAAGATAAATATACAATTTTGAATCCGGCACAACTTCAGGAATATTTGCAAACTCAATATTCGTATCCGTCTTAACCGTCATCAAACCTGCTAACTTGCCCATCAAATCAGTCAATGCCGATTCGGCTTCTTTTGGGAAAACATGACCGCGTTCACCTAAAATTTTACGGAATTGAATTTCTTGTTTTGATAAATGGACAAACTTGAACCGATACAGAGTTTCACAAATGATAAAAAATTCACGGTCTTCGTCGCCTCGCGGATATGTCGAATAATAGTTTCTGTCCTTTGATTTAAGCGGCGGCGAAAACGTAACCAACAATTTTCCGTTTTTCTCTGCCATCGAAATTTCACCATGACCTTGCACAAATTCTACACGCATTGCCGGATCTTTGAACGAAAAAAGAAGCGGATGCCCAACAAACTTCTCACCTGCATCAGTCGTAAAATAATATTCCGGTTTGCTGTGCGCACAAGTTCGCACTGAAATAACCGAACATATTTCACGATCTTGCGGCGTCAAAAAATTAAGTTTATTCTGATAACGAAATAATTTCGATAACGCAATTGCTTTGCCGAGCGTCCAAGATTGAGATTTCTTATCCCAAGTTTGCTCATAAGGATAAAATCCTGCCGCGTTGTCCAGCTCTACGGATACGCGCCAAATCAATCTGCTTTTTTTCTTATTATCATTGGAAATTACTTTGTTGCCGGTTTTGGTTTTTACTACAGTTTGCAAAGATTCAAGAATTAATTCCCAAGTGTTACGGTACGAAAAAAGACCACGCAATGGTACGGAATTTTTTTTCGTACGAAAATTCTTTAACATTGCGGAATTGATAATTGATTGTAGTCCCGATTCATTTGTTACGTCAAGAAATTCCGCCGTAACCCAAGGAAAAGCAGCGGTTTTTTTTGAGTTGCCGACAAAAACGTATTTAATTTCGTTGTCGAGTCGGAACCAGATTTTTTCGTAATAGCTAAGCAACGCCAATACCCAAACGGGAGTTTTATCTCCTCCATTTTTTGATTCGAGAACGTTGATAATTTCGGGGCGTTGACCGGTTACTCTTTGTGAAATTGAATCAATAAGTTTCCACGCTAACCGCCACTGATAAGAGTATTCTTCGTTGTACTGAGAAAACGAATGAGATTCTACAGTAGCCGCTTTGATTGTGTTTATAACAGTTTGTTGGTTACCGGATTGTAATTCGGCTAACGCATGAAAAATACCCGCAAGATACGGCAAAGGCGTTTTTGCGGTTACAATAGTATTTAGGTAAAATAATTTACGTGCAGCCCGATAATTTACAGATGCGGATTCATATTTGCCCGTAAAAAAATCTCGATAACCGGCAAGCAACGACACAATAAATCCGCCTTTGAGTTGATCTAACCGTGTATCGTCAATTTTAGCCGTGATAAAAGCATAATCCAACATCAAAATCTCAAATAAAAAATCAGGTGTACTATCATTTGAAACAGAATCATTGTCAAGCAAAGTTTGAACTAAATTATCCCAAAGCGGATCATAATTTTCATTCAACGTTTTAATTGCTTGAATCAGAAAATATTTGCCAAGTACGAGCCGCGTGTTTAAGTCGGTTTGTTCAAAAAATATTTTTGTTTCTTTATTTGTACAATAATTCTGTATTGTCTGATCAAGATTATTATCTTTATCGTTGTATGTTGCAATATCGCGTAGCATAACTCTCATGCAAGCGGCATTGGGAACAATCAACGCATGACGAAATTCACGTAAAAAATCATTGGAAGTTTTAGGGCGAAGCAGTATTCGTCCTGAATATTCGAATTTGTATGTGTTGGCGAAGTATTGACCGACTTTGGCAAACAGAATTCCTGCGAGTTTGCTGTATTCGCCTGTTTCAACAAGAATTTTTATAATAGCTTCACGCAACTTATCAACACAATAAATAAGCGGCTCTTTCACTTCAATCCAACCTGCTTTTTCAAGTTGGTCAATAATAATTCTGTGTTCGGTTGTATTTTTGCCCATTTTTAAACAAAGGTCTCTGACAACATCGCGTTTTATCGGCGCGGTATGAATAGCAATAATTGCAAGAATAGTGTGTTGGCTATTGTCGAGTGAGTTAAATTGCTGTTTGAATGAATCAGGATTTTCTGAAATTGGAGATTCTTTTTTAATTGACATTTTCCAAAAATAATTTTTAAACTGTTCACACTTTAAATTTCATTTACCTTTTGCCTATTTACCTATTGGAAAGCAGTTTTTTATGGTCTTGAGTAACGCAATTTATCGTACGAGCAGCATATATGCAGTCAATATGTATAAAAGTTTTGCCCTCCCTGACTGCGTAGGCTTGCAAAACCGTAATTATGCCGACGCATATTAAACTGTTCACACTTTAATTTTCTTTACTGCCGATTGCTTAAATTTTGGAAAGCAAGTTTTTACGTACTTGCGTCACGCAATTTTATAGTTCGAGCAGTAGAATTTGCCAAATGAAGCACAAAATCAAACTTGCTGAAAAGAAAGTTAGGCAAGCTGACGTCTATTCAAGTGCGAACTGTATAGACAGTTACTGGACAAGTATAATACTCTTGTCCAAATTGTCCATACAACCCCGCAACACAACTTACGCAAAATATCCAAACAGAAACATAAAAAACAAAAAAATTTTTCCCTAAATTACCCCTCCGAATATAAGACAGTTGCCAAAGGCAATTTCTAAAAACTTATTTTTTGACAGAATTATCGAAATTTTCAGAATAGACAAATTTAGAAAATAAATTTATTTTATCAACGAATTGACACGAATTTTCACAAATTATTTAATTCGTGATCCTTCGTGAAAATTCGTGAACAAAATGAGTTTTTAACTGAATTGACCTTTTCTCTAACCTAAAAATACATCAACGCAACAAAAAACCTACAATAAAAAAACGCCTTTAACTCCTCCGAGACCACCCCTAACCCCTCCGAAGGAGGGGAATAAGAATATGCCTCCGAGTGGGAGGAGAATAATTCCCCTCCTTCGGAGGGGTTAGGGGTGGTCGCCTACAGGTTAGCGAAAAGGTCTAATAGATACAAAATTTACAATTTTTTTAGAATCACATCAATTTCAGGATTTTCATTCAAACGGTTTGAGACGTCATTGACTTCCCATCTGTCGTCAGGTTTAACGTAAATATTGATTTGTTCTCCGATTCGCCGTATAAACCAATTCGGAGTTACCAACACGGTTTCGTTACCTTTTCCATTGATGCGAAGAAATTCGTTTTGATTTATTTTGTTCTCTTTTATAAGTTGCACGATTTTTGAATTGTTGAATTGATTTTTTGTAACAGAAATAAAAAAATCAGCGAGATCATCTGGATTCAATAATTCAGAAACTCGCACAGTTGCACCGGTGTTATCAGGCAAATGTACAAACAACGGTAAATGAATATTTTCACCAAACAACTCATAATTCGCACCAATTCTTTTGTGTTCTCCAAGCGAAAATCCGCGAGTACCGAAAATCGTTAATGCAGTTTGCCCGCCAACTTCTCCGCTTTCTATCGACTCCAACAAACCCGCCAACACATCATCCAATAACGACATTCCGCCGCTATACGCTTCCATAACCGATTGCAATTGATCAGGATCAAACTCATCAAACATCGGCACAACAAAACCATCATACGGCAACGGATCCTCAACATCCCGATGCCGCTCACGATACGCCAACGGAAAATCCCAACAACCGCGAAACCCACGAAGATGCGCCCAAAGACAATATTGTTGATCAGAATTATCGTTGCGCAATTCCGACGCGAGATCAATTATTGTTGCAAAAATTTTGAAGAAATTCGTCTCATCTGCATATTCTGCGATTTTATTTGCAGACGGCTCAATCATATATTTCCGTTTAAAATAAGCGTTGGCGTGATTAAAAATATCGCTGTCATCAGTAACAAGAATTGTGTTACCGCCGTTTTGACAGAATTGATCAAGCCACGAATTACGCCATAATAAATCAAAATTGTCCCCAAGAATACTTGAAACCGCATAATATCTGTCAAATACCGTCGCTTGCACCGCTAAAGAATCAAACGCCGGAGTCTGAATCCAACTGTTGCCATACGCCCCAATCATGCCGTTATGCAACCCGTCAATAGAAATACAAATCAGATTTTGAAATGATACACACATATAAATTTTTGGTTAAACAGTTTTAACCTGTTCACACTTTAAATACCCTTTGCCACCGCCTGCCTACCTATCGAAAAACCGGCTTTTACATTCTTGAGCCCCGCAATTTATATTAGACCTTTTTTCTAACCTAAAAATACATCAACGCAACAAAAAACCTACAACGAAAAACCGCCTTTAACTCCTCCGAAACCACCCCTACCCCCTCCGAAGGAGGGGAATAAGAAGATGCCTCCGAAGGAGGGGAATAAGAAGATGCCTCCGAAGGAGGGGAATAAGAAGACGCATCCGAAGGCGGGGAATAAGAAGACGCATCCGAAGGCGGTGAATAAGAAGACGCATCCGAAGGCGGGGAATAAGAAGACACATCCGAAGGCGGGGAATAAGAAGACGCATCCGAAGGCGGGGAATAAGAAGACGCATCCGAGTGAGGCGAATAAGAAGACGCATCCGAAGGCGGGGAATAAGAAGACGCATCCGAGGGAAGCGAATAATTCCCCTCCTTCGGAGGGGTTAGGGGTGGTTTTCCTACTGGTTGTCGAAAAGGTCTAGTATTAGTAGTTAAACTGTTCACATTCTGATTTTCCTTTACCTTCGCCTGTTTGCTAAATTATTCATGCTACACGATCAACAATTCCGCTGCCGCCGTTACGATTGTCCGATTTAATAGCAGTATTCGGATAAGTTGTTTTCCCAAGCCCGCGAGTCTCAATCAATTCTATAATCTGATTCAAATGCGTAATCGAACGTTGCGTCATCGTCCAATTCGATAAAGCAATAAAATGAATTTGACGACTGCGTTGTTTTGCCGCATCAATTTGTTTACGCAAACTTAAATTGGTCGGAAATAACAGTTGACAAAGAGCTGCGATTGAATCTGTTTTGGTACCGTTTTTTTCAGCACGCCGTAAAATAGCTTGACGTTTGTCCTGTATCTCCTTCAACATAACAAGCAACTCATTTTCCTTAGCCGCAATTGCATCAATCGCAGAACGTTCCGCATTGACAAGCAAAATCTGTTTCTCCTTCAATACAGAAATCGCAAACTCCTGAATTTTTGTAAGTTGATCCAGAAAATCAAAAATAGCTTCTTGCATAATTTAAAACCTAATAATAAATTTTCGTTTAATTTGGAATTGTTACTATTGAATATGTTCGATAAAAAACGCTCGACATAATAGTTACGTAATTTCTAAAAAATAGACCTTTTCGCTAACCTGTAGGAGACCACCCCTGACCCATCCGAAGGAGGGGAATAATTCCACTCCTTCGGAGGCGTCTTCTTATTCCTCTCCTTCGGAGGCATCTTCTTATTCCCCTCCTTTGGAGGCATCTTCTTATTCCCCTCCTTTGGAGGGGTTAGGGGTGGTTTCGGAGGAGTTAAAGGCGGTTTTTCGTTGTAGTTTTTTTGTTGTGTTGATGTATTTTTAGGTTAGAGAAAAGGTCTAATATTTTAAACTGTTCACACATTAAATTTCTTTTACCGCCGCCAGCTTACCTATCGCAAAGCAGGCTTTTACTCTTTTGAGTCAGGCAATTTATAGTACGAGCAGTATATTCGATTGCGATCAACTGAAATTCGATCCCAAAATTGTATAAATTTGTTTTTTTGCACAACGTTATTTTTAGCAATTGTCTTGTCTCAAAAAATATCAAGCGGATGTTACAAAAATACCGTTACAGCGTCAAGAGAGATTTGTAAATTTTTCTACCATTCAACTATTCAGTCACGTGTTTTTTATCGTCAACAACTATTCTGCTACTAATGGAAATTGGATAAATAAGAGTTGTTTACTTTGGAGCGATACATTTTTGTCTGTTTCGTTCCTATTCCTTGCCCTAACCCCCTTTTCCTAAACAATTGAATCCTGCAAATAAATAGATACATTATTTTTTTTCGTTTATGCACATCCATAATGCCGCCATTCTTACGGCAACTCCGTTTGTTACTTGGTCTAAAATCGCCGAATGTTGTCCGTCTGCAACATCTGGAGTTACTTCAAGACCGCGATTAATCGGACCGGGTGCAATAATCAATACATCCGATTTAGTTCGAGACAACCTGCCCGCATCCATTCCGTATAAATGCGAGTATTCACGTGTTGACGGAAAAGGTCGTATCACTTGCCGCTCAAATTGAATCCGCAATAAATTAAATACATCAACCCGATCAAGAATCTTGTCCAAAGAATACGAAACCGATACGCCAAGAGACTCCCAATGTCTGGAAACTAATGTTGACGGACCACAAAGAATAACATTTGCCCCAAGCGTTTTCAACCCCCAAATATTAGAACGCGCCGTACGGCTATGCGCAATATCTCCCACCAACGCAACCGTTAAACCGGCAATACGTCCGAAACGTTGACGAATAGTAAGAATGTCTAACAACGCTTGCGTCGGATGTTCGTGCGCACCATCTCCGGCATTGAGAACATTCGCCCGAATATTTTCCGCAAGCAACATTGCCGTACCCGGACAAGAATGCCGTACCACAATTGCATCAACTTGCATCGCCTCCAAATTTTTTACCGTATCAATAAACGTTTCACCTTTGGACAAGCTGCTTGTTGACGCGGAAAAATCAACTACATCCATTCCCAAACGCCGCGCCGCCAAAGAAAAACTAGTTTTCGTGCGAGTTGAATTTTCAAAAAAAAGATTGACGCAAGTTTTACCCGCAAGAAGCGGAATTTTACGATCATTATTTTCGTAACCTTTGTCTCGCATCAATACCGCCCTGAATCGTTCAGCTTGTTCCAAAATCAAAGTAATCTCATCTGCACTCAACCCCTCAATTCCAAGCAAATGCCGACGATTCCAACTCGCCGGAACTCCACCCCAATCACTAATACCAACACTCATTTTAATAAAAATTAAACGTATGTACCTTATATCGCCATCAAATTTTTTCCCGACTTAAATCAATTTCAATTGACCGAAAAAAAATGTTTTAAACTGTTTGCACTTTAAATTTCTTTTGCCGCCGCCTGCTTACCTATCGGAAAGCAGGCTTTTACGTTCTTGAGCCGCGCAATTTATAGTACGAACAGCATAGCAAATCATATTTCCACAATAAGGTTGTTCTGAAAACTTGAACCAAAAAACGAAAATCCCACTGAAATATTACAATAATTATTCTCAAATTTTATTTGTTTTTGTTGCGGTATCTTTTGCTTGCTTCTTGCAAGAATTCACGTTCTTCTTTGGTTAAACCGGCTTCGCCAACACTTCCATATTTGTCCAAAATCTGATCAAGACGTTCTGCAAACTCTATATCATCTAAGTTATCATTACTTTTTGTATCATAATCATTGTTGTCGGATTTGTATATTTTCAAATTTGATTTTGTTTTTTGTTTTGCAAATTTTTTTGGCCAACCCAATAAACCGGTAAAAGATCGCTTCTTTTTGAACATTAAAAAGTAATATAACAAAGCAAAAAACGCACCGCCAAGATGCGCCGTATAACCAATTCCCGCCTCCATTTTTCCAATTGCCCCCAAAAAATCAATCCCAACAATAAAAATTCCCAAAACCCACATTGGTACCGGAACTATAAACATAACAAATACCGTCTTGTTCGGATACAAAAACGCAAACATTATAACAACCGCCACAACACCCCCCGAAGCCCCATATCCACCTGCTTGCGACGTCAAAATTCCATGGCATACCGCCGCAAAAATAATCGCAAAAATATAAAAACAAAAATACTCACTACGCCCAAGACGCCATTCAATATTGTCCGTCCGCATCAAACCAACCCCATTCACCCCGCTTCCAATCGTTAAACCATAGCCAAATATTAATAATCCCAACATGTTAAGCAGAATATGAGAAAATTCAAACGGCGAATGAACAAAACCACTAGTCAAAAACGTGTACCAGTACAACGGCTCAAAAATAACTCCAGCCGGCATAACCAATACCTCTAACAAAAAATTTGTGTCAGGAAAAAATAATCCATTTGCCAACCACAAAAATAAATTGACAATCACAATCCGCATCGTTACCGACATAGTTGAAATACCATTGCCGTTACTATTGCGTCTTCGCCCGCCCCGAAAATAATCCCGATCAGATAAACCCATAAAAATATTTATTCTATTATTAAATTCCAACTGGATTCCTATAACAATATAACAACCCACTAAAAGTGAAAGTTCATTTTACGCCAAACTAAATAGAACAACAAACTTGCACCACACTAATGATTACTTTGTTTTAATTCAAACCGAACATAAATTAGAATACAACAACACAAAAACATAAAAGCAGGCTCCCAATAAGTAAGCCTGCAATATTATGTCAACAGTTAAAAAACATTGTTTTTTTGTGCGGTTCAAATTTGAAATTTAGAGATTTCTTATTTTTCCAATACCGGAGTTTTATTTGCTTCGTCTTTGTAATTATCGTTTGTTTCCGGCGTTTCAAGTACCGGCGGCGAAACCAAATCATTCGACTTGGAATCATCAACAACTTTAATTGAATTAGTCTTATTTGAATCCGATTCGGTTTGTTTTGAAACTTGGCTTTTTGACTTGTTGTCCTCAATATTATTGTTAATATTTTTGTCCTTATTGTCTGTATTCGAATCAACAGAAATATCTTCAATTTTTATAATACGTTCTTTTACTTGCGGTTGATATTGCTCAATCGGCACACGATTCACAACTACACGCTGCCGCTCAACCACGTATGTATAAGGGACAATTCTCTCAACCACAATCGGTTTCCGAACAACTCGTTTCACCGGTACCACTTTCGCAACTTGTACCTCATACGGCTCAACTCGTTTTTCAACCACAGTCTTGTACGTAGTTACCGGTACCTTCTCAACTTTTTCTTCAGTAACAATCTTGTGAACCTTGACCGGCGTTTTACGCTCAACCCGTTCAGTAACCGGTTTGTAAGTAGTATAAGGTACCTTGCGTACAACAACTTCTTCTACCGTTTTCGGAACTTGAACCTCCTGTTTTTTGACAACTTGTTCCTCTTTAAACGTAGTACGTGTAATTGGAATTTGCTCGATTTGCTGCTCTTGAATTGTCGTCGTAACCGGAACAACTTCACTTACATAATTCGGCTGATAAACCCTCTCCGCACGAAATTGAGGATCCGTACGCATCGGCGTAAAATACAATCCGGGTAAACGCCAACGAGTTGTTCCCGTTGCCTCGTCATAATAATCACCGCCGCGCTGCCAAGCTAAACGCATATAAGTTTTGCCCGGGACTTCAACTTGACGCGTAACATATTGCCCGCGATCAACCGTGCGCGTTTGATAAGTTGTTACCGGTTTATTGACTGTGAAAGACCGCGTTTCATACGTTGTCTCTTGAACCGGAATACGTTGCGACTCAACAACTTCACGTATCTCCGTTTCATACACTTGCTTTGGAACCACATAACGCTCCTCGCGTTCTTCATTCACCTCAACATAACGCGTAACATCATAACTGGTATCTTGTATCTGCGTTTCCTCTACCGGTCGATTCACCATCACCTTACGCTCAACATAATTCGTCTCCGGCACTTCACGGGCAACCGTAATATGCCGCTCACGCTTTTGGGACTCCCATTGCGTCTCGTAAGATGTAATCTCATCCTCAACATATTGCGTCTCAACCACCTTTCTGTACGCCGTATGAACAAACGGTTCCTTTACTATAGTTGACACTAAATTGTAATTTCTCCCGCTTGACGTTACCGACTTGCAACTACAATAATCAGCAGCCAATAAAAAAACGTCAGTGCAAAAAAATAACGAAATCACCTGCACAACAATTACATACAAAATACTCTTCAAACAACTCACTCTTTTAAGAGTAATTTGTCCTGCTATCGTAAATCTTCGCATTTTCATTTGAAACCTCCCTTTGGACTATTAGTTTTTAAATTCTGGAATATGGAAATTATTGGATAACAGAATAAAAATAACGGTATTTTTCTTTATTGCGTACCTCAAAAATTTCCTTTTTTATTGCAATCTTTTTGCTCACCGCAAAAGGATACCTCAAGTAACCCGATAATAAAATTTCGAGTCCTCAAGGTGTTCTTTAATTATTTTCGCAGGAATTGCAAAAAAAGCAAATAACCCGCATAAAATAACTACTACTATCCCTATTGTAGGAAATTTCTGAAAAAATAACATTACACCCAAGCTCAAATCCAGACATTTAAAATATTTTTTTCGGCATGATCGTCATAATCCCTACAACCTGCCCCCAACAATAAAATAACTCCACAGTCCAAATGCCAACACAAACTGTTATTTGAAGTTTGGGCGTCTCGCATTTATTTTCTATATCTTATTAGACCTTTTCTCTAACCTAAAAATACATCAACGCAACAAAAAATCTACAACAAAAAACCGCCTTTAACTCCTCCGAGACCACCCCTAACTCCTCCGAAGGTGGGGAATAGGAAGACGCCTCCGAATGAGGCGAATAAGAAGAAGCATCCGAGTGAGGCGAATAAGGAGACGCCTCCTTCGGAGGCGAATATTCCCCTCCTCTGGAGGGGTTAGGGGTGGTTTATTAATACGACTGAATAGTTACGTTTATTTTGGAGTGCTGCTTTTTTGTCTGATTCGTTCCTATTCCCTGATTTTTGTCATATTTATTGCATCAAATATTATTTTGCTCAAAATGATATGCCGTAAAAACAAGGGGTTCATAAATTCCGTTTCAATAATTTCTGCATCTTTGGG
>JAITDV010000322.1 GCA_031282385.1 Planctomycetaceae bacterium
ATTCCCCTCCTTCGGAGGGGTTAGGGGTGGTCTCGGAGGAGTTAAAGGCGGTTTTTTGTTGCGTTGATGTATTTTTAGGTTAGAAAAAAGGTCTAATATAAATTTGCCCAGCATTGACTGCTTCAAACTCCTTAATTTGAATTACAAAACGACATTTTACAAAAGCTTCGTTGGTAACACAAATAAATCTATTTCCAGCTGCACTATCGGCGACATAATAACCAGCGGTTACGTTGTGTTTCACCGCCGGTTATTCATGATGTCGTCAATTGTCAATACGGGACTTGGAATGGAAAATTGATCTGATAACACTTACTATTACTCATTGACCTTGCCCAAAAAAATTAAACGATCACGTTTATTACTTTCGTCTTTTGCCCAACGAATCGGCGGCGAAAATTGCGTCAACAATATCTGTTGCTGTTACGGTAAATGGGTGATTGTGTACAAATGAACCTTCGCCTGAAACAGACTTGGCGAAATCTAGTAATCGTTCCCTTGATACATCTTGCATTTTCATATCCGACAACGTAACAGGTAACCCTACCGCAACCTGAAAATCAACTATTTCGTAAATTTCATCAACAGATAAATTTTGATCAAGACAAAGTTGCGTAATCAATCCGAACGAAACCTTTTCACCGTGTAACAAACCATGCGTCTCATGTATCATCGGTAACGAATTAGCAATTGCATGAGCTGTTGCCAAACCGCCGCTCTCCCAACCAACCCCAGACAACAATATATTTGCTTCCACAACTTTGTCCACCGCCGCCGTTGCAACTTTCCGTTCTACCGCCGCCTTCGCTTCCAAGCCATACTCAAGAATCGTCTCAAAACAAAGTTTCGCCATTGCCATTGCCGTAATCGTCTGAACTCCGCCCGTACATGCAACCGCACGTTTGGCAAAACAAGATGACGCCTCCGGCCACGTCGCAAGCGCATCACCCATGCCAGCAACAAAAAATCGAACCGGCGCTTTGGCAATCACTTCAGTATCCGCAATAATCACATCAGGATTTGTTGCCCACATCTCAAATCCGTCGTACTCGCCATCGTCCTTGTACCAAACAGTACAAGCACTACTAGGCGCATCATTGGACGCAACCGTCGGCACAATAATCAAACGTGTCCGTGAAAATACAGCAGCACCTTTCGCTGTATCAATCGCCTTGCCGCCGCCAATTCCAACCACAACATCACACCCTTCCGAAACCGCCAACGCCGAAAAATCACGTGCCGCTTTTTTTGTCGTCTCGCCTTGAAATATCGCGTCGCAATACGAAAAACCATACGATTGAAGCGATGAAATTATCTGACTTCCATACGTATCTTTGAGAAACTGCTCCCAAATAAGCAACGGCTTTTTACCATAAGGCAAAACATACTTCCCAAGCTCGCCAAGAATACCTTTGCCCTGACAATATTTGCCAGGCAACCAAATTACATTCGCCATTTCAATTTTAATTGGTTAAATTGTTAAAAATTTGTAACTATTTAGTGGACTGTTTATTGTGTTGTATCGCGAATAAATACCAAAATAAAACAAAAAATATAACGACTGAATAATTACAAAAAAATTTTAAACGTAACAATAAATAAAATCTCAATCGTAAATAGCTTTTAACTTTTTTGTTTTGCGGAATCCAATGTATATTTTTTGTTATAGTAATAATAAAACGCCGTGTTTTATTTACCGCAATAGTCAATAGTTCTTGCAATTTCACTGTTTAATTCGGTGCGGTGAACAACACGATCAATATAACCATGTTCAAGTAAAAATTCACTTGTCTGGAATCCTTTGGGCAATTCGATTCGCAATGTTGCTTTGATTGTTCGCGGTCCGGCGAATCCGATCAACGCTTTCGGTTCGGCGAAAATTAAATCTCCCAACGATGCAAAACTTGCAGCAACTCCGCCCATTGTCGGATTGGTCAACACTGAAATAAACAAGCCGCCCGCTTGATGAAATCTTGCCAACGCCGCAGAAACTTTCGCCATTTGCATCAATGATAAAATTCCTTCGTGCATTCTTGCGCCGCCGCCGCTGCCTGAAATTATCACAAGCGGTAAATATTCTTCTGTTGCCCGCTCTACAGTCAGCGTCAATTTCTCGCCAACAACCGAACCCATACTACCCATAATAAAACGCGAATCCGTTACGCCAAACGCAATTCGCCGCGCACGAACACGACCAACTCCAACTATCGCAGCATCATCAAGTCCCGTCAACGCTTGATCTTCACGAATACGGTCAGGATATGATTTACGGTCAACAAAATTTAACGGATCACAAGAAACAAGATCAGAAAACCACTCCTCAAATGTACCCTCATCAAAAACTTGATTAATACGTTGTTTGGCGGAAACGTACCAATGACAATCGCATTCGGGACAAATATTCATTCGCCTTTCTGCTTCCTTCCTGAATATGGTGGCATGGCAACCAGGACAACGAACCCAAAGTCCCTCCGGTACTCCACGTTTTCGAAGTGGCAAACCGTCTGCAATTTGCCCTTGTCTCAAATCAGGTCTCGAAATATTTACAATTGAGTCGGACATCTCCCCCATTAAATTAAACAACCAGATTAAACGAATCAGCATTCAAACATTCAGAACATAATCCTAAACCGAGCACACCAAAATTCTCGATAACACAAACAGATTTAACACATTGGAAAATCTGCTTAATGTTTTTGTACCGCCGAAATTCTAAAGCGTATTCGTCATATACTCATCACACTTGAATTTTCTG
>JAITDV010000327.1 GCA_031282385.1 Planctomycetaceae bacterium
GGAACGTGGGAAAGAGACTGGGGAAAAACAGGACAAAAAGGATTTCTTTACGGAGACAAAACTCTCGACGCGATTACTCTTATCGGTCATCATTTGGAATGGATCGCCATTGCAAACGATGAATGGAGACCGTCGAAGGATTGTGTGAACAAAGCGGTGATTGCCGTTTCAGAACAGGTAGCTCAACTACCGGAATTGCAATATCGCTAGTTCAAAACTCTTTTGCCGTGTAATCATGCGGCAAAAGCAATGTGTTTGATACGGAACGTTAATCCGTATCAATTTTGGTTAACTTTAACAGCTTCAGAATAAGCAAGGAGTAAAAAGATGAGAAAAAGTGTTGTGGTGTTCCTCGCTACCAGTTTTGCATTTGTTTGCATGATTGGTGGTTTACAAATTTTGAATGAAATAACAAAAGGGACAGTAGTTTCACAAAACGAAATCGCCATTTTGACTGGTGGTTCTTGTTTGAGAGATGGTCTTCTGGCAAGGACAGTGTGTAATGCTTCTTGTGGAGGAACAATAAGAGTGCAGGTTTTAGAGACTGGAGAAACGGGATCTACTTCCGCTATCGAAACGTGTAAAACCGGTTATAGTTGTACCTATCCAAAATATAGTGATACAGCATGTTCTGGTGGTTAATGAATTTTTACTGTTAACACTTTAAATTTTGTTTATCTTCGCCTGATTAACTACTATTGTAAATTGAGTTTTTACGATTTTGATTCGGCAATTCTTAAGGTGTGTTTGGTATCGTTCGTTTAGTTTATACATGTTACACTTGTGTTTTTGGTTTTCACAAATGATCAAAACTAGATTTTGTAATATACGTACAATAAAATCGTTAACCAAGTGTAATGAGTATATACGCAATATGTAATATATTTAGCTATTTACTATTTATTAAGGAGTTTAAAATGTCAAAGAAAATTTTTTTATGTATTGTGGTAATATTTCTTTCTGCTCTACAAGGTAAAGCAGAAGTAGTAGTACCGACAATATCAGACATAGTTGATAATCTTGAGACAATTGAGAATAAGATTTTTTCGCGTGACCGTGTTTATGTCAAATACACAAGTGTTGTCGCGGAAAATAAATTGAGTACCAAAAAAGAAGAACAATACCGTTCAGTAACATATTCCAATGTTAAAGATAAAAATAGTTGGGGAGTTCGTGCAATTCTTGCAGAACCTGTTAAAAATAAAACAGGAGAAACTGTTTTTTTCGCAAGAGGTGGGAAAATTTTTGAATGGACAGCTAATTCAAAAAGTGTTGTAATTGTTCCGTTTCAATTTGGACGAAACATGTATCAAGACTGGACATTCTTTCTAAACATAGGAATTACTCCTTTTCGTAAAATAGCAGAAACAAATGGAACCTCCTTTGATAAAGTTCTTGATGAGGTTGAAAGAGAACCTTCGTTGGAAGTATTAGGTTATTTTGTTTTGCCTGACTCCATAAAAAACAATATTAAAAAATATCAGGTCAATCCCGTTCAAGAAGAGGTAGATGGTCATAAATGTTGGGTGGTAGAATGGAAAAACGCAGATAAGATTTGGTTTGATAGTAATTTATCTGGAGTTATTCGGAAAAGAATAATTCATTGGGAAGAAGGAAAAGAGGTTAAGAGAGTGATTGTTAACTCAGGTTTTAAAGAATTTGGCGACGGTGTTGTGTTACCGATGAAACAAGAAGTCACAAATTATGTGGGTGAAAAAATGGGACTTAGTAAATCGTTGTTAGGTAAACAACATTCTCATTTCATCTATCAAGTTGATTCAATTCAATTTGACAATTTTGATAAAGAAGCTGAAGAGTTATCTAATTATAGTCTTTCGCCGGGTACATCGGTTTTGGATGTCGCCAATGAATTGGAGTACACAATTACGAAACCCAACTCAGATCCATTTGCGGGACCGATATCACAGGGAATCACGGTTAATCGTTACGTTATGTTTCGTGCAATATTTATTATATCGGGAAGTATATTGATTTTTATTGGCGTGTGGTCTAAACTCAGAAATAAGAAAGCATGAGATATTTATTCTTGGTCAGTGTTTTAGTGTTGTCATTTTTTGTTTTGGTAATACCTTCCTTTGTAATAGCAGAGAAATCCGATACCGTACAGGGTATTGCTGAAGAGAGTTGGAACTGGATGCCTAAGTGGAGAGACCAAGCCGATTGTGGACCGAATGCTCTTTATGTTCTGATGAAATTAGAGGGATATAATGTGGAAATTGAGCAAGTAAAGAAACTTATACCTCTTGATCCGATTAAAGGTTGTTCTATGGAGTCTTTGATTCGGGCATCGGCGGAACTGGGTTTTCCAGTAGAAGCGAGATTTGTCAAGCCGAGTAACCTTTCCAAAGTTTCAAGACCCTTTATTCTACATGGGATTACAAGCCAAGAGAAAAATATTGGACACTTTATTGTTGTAGTTGATTTTGATAAAAAGAAGAAAAATTACGCATTGATTGACCCGATTCGTGAAACATTTGGCTGGAACCCAGAAACATCTGTACTTCATGGTTACAGTGGTTATGTTATTGTTCCTAAGTATTCTAGTAATCGGAAATGGAATATTATTTCCGGTGTTACGCTGATAGTTTGCGGTATTGGTGTTTTGGTACTTCTTTATCTTAAAAGGAGGAAAGTTTTTTCCTCGCGTTCACCGTCTGGTGGATAAAATTGTGTCAAAGTACTGTACTTGAACGGTAACAAATAGATCTTTTGGGAGACGCAAATGTCCCGCCTATGCAAAATATTTTACATTCATACTTGCAAGAAAATAGTCGTACACCCAAACAACTAAATTTGTAACCGTGCGTAGTAATTTATGAAAAAATGTATTTTGATTTTGTTATTGTGTGTTCAATTCTGTTTATTGGTTGTGTTATCATATCGGACATCGGTTAATCGGACGGAGGTGGCGCATATTGGTGCGGCGGCTTATTTTTATCAGACGTTTCGGTATGATGTTTTTCATGTTAATCCGCCGTTGACGCGATATATTACCGGTTTACCGATTCTTTTGTCCGCCCCGCAATACGACTGGAAAAATTACTCGCCGCGACCTCAAGACCGCACCGAATGGTCTGTCGGTTCATCTTTCATCAACGCCAACACACCGGAGAAATATCATTGGTGTGCTTTTCTTGCTCGTTGTTCATTGATACCGATTATTTTGCTCGGCGGTTATTTCGGTTACAAATTTGCGTCTGAACTTTACGGTCAAGCGTCGGGGTTAATTTTTCTTTTGCTTTGGACATTTTCGCCGTTGATTCTAGGTTGGGGGGCAACAGTTTGTCCTGATGTTTGCGCGGCGGCGTTGGGGATAATTGGCGTTTATGCGTTTTGGCATTGGCTAAAAAATCAAACTTGGGGCAATACTATTACAAGCGGAATTTGTCTTGGACTTTTGCCGCTTACTAAGATTACTTGGGTAATCGCGTTTCCGTTGTGGTTTTTAATTTGGCTGATCTGGATGTTTGCCGGTAAAGTTTTGGGAGACAAAAGAGAAATTAATAACATAGCTAATCAGGAAAATAAAATTGCTCGTCCCAATTACGGGCAACTTGTGATCGTTTTTCTTATTGGTATTTATGTTTTGAATATGGGTTATTCTTTTGATGGGACATTTCGTTTGCTAAAGGAGTATAAATTTATCTCGCGCACTCTCAGCGGAATTGAGCGACCGGACGGTCAAAATAGCAGCGTGAAAACTGGTAATCGTTTTGAAAATTCGTTGCTTGGTTATGTTCCTGTTCCATTGCCAGCGGAGTTTGTGCAAGGAATAGATACGCAAAAGTTGGATTTTGAGCGTGGCATAGAATCGTATTTTTGCGGCACGTTTTCGCAACACGGTTGGTGGTATTATTATTTTTATACAATTTTGATTAAGGAGCCGTTGGGCAATTTATGTCTTGGTTTATTGGCGTTGTTGGCGACATGTTTTTTGCGAGGATACAACGCAAGTTGGCGAGATGAAATGATAATTATTTTGACGGGTTTAGTTCTTTTTATTTTTGTAAGCAGTCAAACGGGATTTTCGCTTCACCCGCGTTATATTGTGTTGGTTTTGCCGTTTGCTTACATTTGGATTAGCAAGCTCGGACAATCATTTGCAAAAAAACAATATACCGTAGCCGGTAAGGCGATAGGCTTCGCCTCTGAACAAACGCTCCGCGATGCTGCGCTTGCCGTGTTCAGTTTTGCGAATTACAAAACGGCTTTGGCATATATACTCGCAACAATCACAACAATATTATTATGTTGGACAATTACAAGCAGCGTGTATTATTTTCCGCACTCAATGTCATACTTCAACGAACTAATCGGCGGCGCAAAAAACGCACCGAAACATTTACTCGGCAGCAATATTGATTGGGGGCAAAATTCTTATTTCCTCAAAAATTGGTATCTTAAAAATTACGCAACACAACCGAATCGACCGCCGCTTAAAATCGCCTATTCAAGCTCGATTTCGCCGGAACATTTGGGAATCACAAATCACGAATCGCCTAATTCCACAGAACCCGAAGCGGGTTGGTACGCGGTAGGAATCAATGAGCTTTACGGTTCGTCTAAACAGTTCGATTGGTTAAAACAATTCAAGCCGATTGAGATGATCGGTTATTCGATTTACATTTATCACATCACACCGGACGATATTGACAGATTGAAACAAAAATAGAAGTTACAATTTTACGAAGTTTAGTTTTATTTTTTTACTACAGAGGTTGCTGTTAATTAATTTTTTTGTCCTTGTGATGCACAAATTTAATTTTTAGAGATTCCCATGTATTTGAACAGTTTATAAAAATTTAACCCCTAACCAAATTTTACAATATGAAACGTATTTAAATTTTTGTTTTTCTTTTGCTTTTTGTTGGTTGTATCAAAGATGTATCGGTGTCGGGGAAAGTCACTTATTCAGATGACGGTTCTCCGTTGGATAAAGGGATGGTTGTTTTCACGGACGGAATTACACAATCACGCGGCACAATCCAAAAAAACGGACTTACTCAATCGGATTGCTCAAAGAAAAATACGGTATTGTTCCTGGCGAATACAAAGTTTGCATTACGGCGTTAAAACTTGAGGGGGACGAGTTGGTTTCATTGATTGACGCAAAATTTAGCTCATTCGACTTAACTCCTTTTTCTGTCAAAATTGAAAAAGCTACAAAAATGGATTTCAAAGTTGACAGAAATATAATAGATGAAAAAACTCTTGAACTCCTCCGATCCAAACCGCCGAAAAAATCAGACAGCGCAAAATAACACCAACGGTTTCAAATTAAACATCAAGATGTTAAACTGCTCACAATTTAATTTAATTTACTTTGCCTTCGCCTGTTTTCCGATTAGGTAAGCAGGCGGCGGTAAACGAAAATTAAAATGTGAACAGTTTAATAACAAGGAGAAATCAATGTTGAGTGAAAATGAAGTTGTGTATTTGATGGGTTTGGATGTTGGTACTACCGGCGTCAACGTGATAATATTTGACACGGCAGGCAATTCTTTAGGCGGTGCTTACCGTGAGTATCCGTCAATTTATCCTACAGAACATTGGGTAGAACAAGATGCGGAATTGGTGCTTTCAGGAGTTTATGAAGTATGCCGTGAGGTGTTACGTGAAACGGGAATTGATTCGGGTTTGATTCGTGCGGTTAGTGTTGCGTCGCATCGGGCGTCGTTTGGTTTACTTGATGAGAGTGGTAACTTGTTGAATAATCGGTTTATAATTTGGCAAGATAATCGCGGAGTTTCGGAACTTGATTTTATTGGATCAAAAATTACGGCTTCGGAACTTTATAAATGTACAGGAATGCCGCTTACTCCAACTTATACGCTTTCGAATCTTGTCTGGTACCAAAATAATCAACCTGAATTTTGGTCACAAGTGAAAAAAGTGATTTTTCCGGCAGATTATATTTTGTACAAATTTGGCGGAGAATTGCGAACAGAAGTTACGAATGCGTGTTGCAGCGGTATGATGGACATTCATTGTCTTGATTGGTCTGATCGTGTGTTGGATTTATTTGGATTTTCTCGTTCGCTTTTTCCATCTTTTGTTGTGCCTGGTACGGTACTTGGCGGAGTTAGTGCTGAAGCGTCCCAACGCAGCGGGTTGCGCGAAGGCACGCTTCTGGTTTCCGCAACAGGCGATCAACAATGTGCCGCAATTGGCGCTGGAGTTATTGAAGAAGGCAGAGCTTCACTTACACTTGGAACGGCGGGTCTTTTGGTTGTCGGTACGCGCCGGGTTGAGTTGGACAAGAGTCCTGGATTGATGGTTCCGTCTTCAGGCTTGATAGGTCTTTACGAACTTGAAGGAATCCAACTCGGCGCGGCGTCTTGTTACCGTTGGATACGTGATATTATTGCGGAACCGGAAAAGGCAGAAGGAATTCAACGCGGTGTTAGCCCTTTTGTTTTGATGGAAGATTTATTGAAGCAGAGCAAGCCGGGTTCTCTCGGTCTGGTATTTTTACCGTTTCTTTCGGGGGCGGGTTATCCGTTGTGGGATGCGATGGCACAAGGAACATTTGCAGGATTAAGATTTGTTCATACGCGGGCAGACATGATTCGGGCTGTGCTTGAGGGAGTTACGATTGAGAGTTTTGACATGTATCAAGGAATGCGGCAAGCAAATGTAGAAATTAAATCGTTGGCAATAACAGGCGGCGCAACCGCATCGCCAATTTGGTGTCAAACTATAGCTGATATTTTTGGAATAGAAATAAAACCGCTAAAAGTACCAAACGCAACTTTAGTCGCAACAGCAATTTTCGCTGGAATCGGCGCTGGAATTTACAAAGATGTAAGAGACGGAGTTGCCCAAACTGTCCGATACGCCAATCCAATTAGCCCAATACCGGAAAATACAACTCTATTCAGAAAAACTTACAAAACATACAAAAACCTAACAAACGCATTGCAACAAAATAACATTTTTACACAACTAATAAAATTACGCGACGAATAAATTTGTTGAATGCTGTCATTATTTTTTGATAATGATCTTGAATGATGCTGGATTGTTATTACAAATTTTGAACAAAAAATAGTTATTTATAGACAGAAAAAAGAATATTTAAACTGTTCACACTTTAATTTTCATTTACCTCCGTCTGCTTACCTATCGGAAAGCAGGCTTTTACGCTCTTGAGTCACGCAATTTATAGTACGAGCAGCATATAACCGCCACTGAATAGTTACCAATTATTTACTAATTTCAGGCATTCGTCGCGTTCTCTTCTTGTTGCTTCAAGATCGAAGATCAAGTACTTCAGATCAAGACTCATTTGAGCAAGCGATTCATGCAAAACAGTTAGAATCTGTTGCCGGTGTTCAACTCCATTCACCAAACGATTGATTACATTGTAAAAATTAGAACGAGACTCAACAGGCAACACATCAACAAGACCAAGAAGCTCTGATAAATCGTCCAATTCCCGAACTGCCGCTTCACTCAACTGGTCATCAGATGGGCATTTCAATAATCTACTTTTCTCGATTTCCGTTTCTAGTTCCGTTTTCATAAGTAAAACAATTGGGAAAAACCGAACACATTTTAGAATAATGTGAACAGTTTTAAAAAGGAGGGGGATGGGGATAGGAGGGGATAAATAAGGGGGAATGGGTAAATCAAATTAACAAAAAAAGTGAAATTGTAACCTTTCTGTTATTTATTGCGCGACATAAAAGCCTGCTTTCCGATAGGTGAGCAGGCAAAAATAAACGCAAATTAAAGCGTGAACAGTTTAAAATTCACAAAAAACACGAAATTTAATTCTCCTAAATAGTCTAGCCAAAAACTCGCAACCTTATTTCAAAAAACATTGCGCCGAACTATCATTAGCCGTCTATAAAATCAAAACCTCAAAAAATCCCGCTCAATACTCACAACAAACTCATACGAAGTGTACACCCCTTTTTTTGAAAAAAAAGGAAACTAACTCTAAAGTTTCAAAATTTTCTACCGACAATTACATATTGTAACGATATTATCGGTCGGATTCGTGAATTTTGATCTTTTCAAAAAAAAACATTTTTTGTAAACTTCACAAAGAGAAATCATATCTCAAAATTTCCACTATGTGGACTAAATGTGAATTTTATTTTGTTGAAAAATTCTACTGTTGTAGATGAGATAGATTCACGAAACTCGTGATCGCGTCAATAATGACTCAAAAATTTCTACTGTTGTAGATCAGTTAGTACGTGCGTTTTATTATTCTATTTTGTATTTTTTGTATTTTGTTTTGTTTTGCTGATTGTTTATTGGCGGTGTTTGCGTTTGCGCAGACAAATAATCTGCATAATCCGGCACAACCCCAAATTACACGAACCTCCCAAAATTTAACAACCACACCTTTGCCCTCAAATATAACTTCATCGCAAACTGTTCCTACACCGTTTTTGTCTGATTCTGCACCGGCGGCGTCTAATCTGGCACCTTTGGAATTGGGGAATTTTGGGAAATCAGTTGTACAATCTCCGGTCAATTGGAAAGTGTTACATGTTGAAAATGGAATCGATAGCGCAAAAATAACCAATCATGAAATCGTCCGCAAAAATAATAACCAACTATTTGAACAAATCCAATTGCATTTACCAGAAAAATCTTCATTTTCTTTCGGGCAAGTTATTGGTTATCCTACGCTGATTGACGAACTTAATCCGTCGCTACAAATTTGCGCAAATAATAATGGAGTTGTTCTTGCCGCGCAAATTGTTTTGCCTTATTCAATACATCCGCAAACTCGGCGTCCGATTACTTTTATTGTTGCCGGCTCAGCTTATACGGGTTCTGGGGATTGGGAAACTTTAGGTTTCTATGACAAAAACGGTAAACCAGACCTTTGGCAACGTGTTGAAAAAGTATTGATTTCTTTGCAAGCGGAATTGAATCATCTTGACTCGCGTGAAAAATATGTAAGGCAACTTGTCCTATTTATTGAATCTGTTCCAAATAAAACTTCGCGTAAAACTATCGAAATCGGCAAACTTTCTATAACAGGAGTTTTGCCCGCCCGCGAAGAATTTCAAAACAAATTTGAAAAACAAACCAACACTGCCGCAGTTGCATTATTTGATCCGATAAATTTTAATGGTTTCAAGCTGATAGTTGGTTCTCAATGTGAATTTTTGCACACGCATATTGCCGGTGCGGGCTGGTTGGACAAAGTTTGGGGGATTAGTCGCGAACAACTCGCCGCAACTCCGCTTTTTCCGCAACCCTCGACAGCACACTCAAATCCAAATCCAATATTGAACTCGGCGGAAAATTCGGCAGATGTTTTTCGTACTTTATTTCCCAAAGATAACAAAACCCAACCTCGAAATTTTTTCTTGTTACAACAAAATACCGCCGTCGACTCTTCTCAAAACTTTGTGCCGTCAGCGACAAATATTCAGATTTCAGACAAAATCTTGCTTGTGAACAATATTCCTATTGGAGTTCGTGCAATTGAATATCAGGGTGAGCCGCTTGAATTTTTGC
>JAITDV010000397.1 GCA_031282385.1 Planctomycetaceae bacterium
TCTAACCTAAAAATACATCAACGCAACAAAAAACCTACAACAAAAAACCGCCTTTAACTCCTCCGAGACCACCCCTAACCCCTCCGAAGGAGGGGAATTATTCCCCTCCTTCGGAGGGGTCAGGGGTGGTCTCCTGCAGGTTAGCGAAAAGGTTTAGTGTGAATCAAAATTGAGTCGATTGCATGATTTACGGTTCAATACTGACGCGGTTAAATTTTGAATTCGGTATAAGATTATACAGGATTTAATTTGGTTGTATAGTTGGTTTATGCTAGACACACTTTAGGATTCATTGTATTGAATATGTGAAAGCAGGTTTTCAATTGATAAACCTGTGGAGGTTGTTAATATTAGTCGCGATTTAAATTTCGACGGCGTAAATGTGTCAACACAGTTTTTTGACAAATAAGCCTACGAAAGTTGCCGGAATTTCAAGTGCGAACAAGTGAAATTTGCGAGTGTGAATAGTTTAAAATTTTTAGGGGTATGCGAAATACCTAATAGGAAAAACAATGAAAGTAAAAAAGATTAGTTCGTTTTTGTGGTCAATTACATTAACGGTTGTGAGTTTTGTTGTATGTGCAACTTACAGCTTAGCTCAAATATTGCCGACAACCCAACCATCAATCGGAAAACCGGAAGACATTAAAACTGCTGTTGCGGTTAGTGTGGTTAACGCTCCTGTCAAGGAACATCCGCTTTTACCGGTTATACGTTGGGCAGAAGCGGAACGTCCAAAAATTGCTAAGTTAAACGATTATTCCGCAATTGTAACCAAACAAGAATGTGTTGGCGGCGTCGTTCAAGAGGCTCAAATCATGGAAGTCAAAGTACGTCACAAACCATTTAGCGTTTACATCAAATTCCTCTATCCAAAATCAATGACTGGTCAAGAAGCGATTTATGTTGATGGGAAATATAACAACAAAATTGTTGGTCATGGCGTAGGAGTGCAAAAGGCTTTTGGCACGTTGCGTCTTGATCCGATTGGAGCAATTGCGATGCGAGGTAACAAGTATCCGATTACGGAGATGGGAATTTTGAATCTTACGGACAAATTACTTGAAGTTGGTAAAAAGGATGCGCAGTTCGGAGAATGTACGGTAAATTATGCGGAGAATGTTAAACTTGACGATCGTGTTTGTACAATGATTCAAGTAACGCATCCGATTCCAAGAAGTAATTTTATTTTTAATATTGCAAGGATTTTTGTTGACAAAGAATTAAACATGCCGATTCGTTATGAATCTTATGATTGGCCAAAAAAAGAAGGAGCTAATGTAACATTGATTGAAGCTTACACGTATCAGAGATTGAAATTGAACAACGGTTTCACGGATATAGATTTCGATCATAAGAATCCGGCATACAGTTATCCGGGCGAATGATTTTTATATTTTGGAAAAAAATTGACGACCTACGCCGATTTATCGAAAAGTAAGTCGGCGTTTTTTTACTATTCGGTTGCGGGATTCAATTGTTTATGAAAAGGAGTTTAGGGAATAGACCTTTTCGCTAATCTGTAGGAGACCACCCCTGACTCCTCCTTCGGAGGGGTCAGGGGTGGTCTCGGAGGAGTTAAAGGCGGTTTTTTGTTGTAGTTTTTTTGTTGCGTTGATGTATTTTTAGGTTAGAGAAAAGGTCTAATAGAAATGCAGCAGACAAAAACGCAGCACTCTAATTGCTCTAAAGTAAACAACCCTTATTTATACAAATTCCATTCGTAGCAGACAACGCCCCAAAAAATGCGCCCTTATGCTCTTATTCTTTCGATAGGTAAGCAGGCGGCAGTACAGGAAAATTCAAGTGTGAACAGTTTAAAATGGATTCTGATTTACAAATTTCGTCTTTGACAAAACCTATTTTAACTTCTGGATTAGGCGAGCGGCGTTTTTTCTATCGTACTTTGGGCGAAGCGATGCGGCGGGAGTTTGGTTGCAATGTTTGGAAAGTAAGTGTTGATGCGGGATTTTCTTGTCCTAATGTTGGTATTGACGGCAATGGTAATGTTCGTAATGGGTGTATTTTTTGTGATATAAATAGTTTTTCACCGAGCAGAAGGTTTGTTGCAGGTAAGCCGATTCTTGTTCAAATTGACGAGGGAATAACCCAACTTAAAAGGCATTATCCCAAAGCTCAAAAATTCATTGCGTACTTTCAACCTTCAACAAACACAAACGCGCCGCCCGAACAACTCAAAATAATCTACAACGAAGCGCTTAAACATCCTGAAATAGTTGGATTAACTATTGGTACACGTCCAGATGCGTTGCCGGAAGAAGTGCTTGAATTATTGGCGGCAATATCGCGGGAAAAATATTTGCAACTTGAAATCGGATTACAATCTATACATCAAAAAAGTCTTGATTTTCTAAATCGCGGACACACTTATTCGGCATTTATTGATTCTTACAACCGCGTAAAAAAACGTAAAATTAAAACCGGTGTACATTTGATTCTTGGTATTCCGAATGAAAACCGAGATGATGTTATTGAGACGGCAAAGGAAATTGCGTATTTAAATCCGGTGAGTATAAAGTTGCATAATCTTTATGTTGTGCGCGGGACGCGATTAGCGGATTATTGGAACGACGGCAAACTGACATTGCCGACAATTGATGAATATGCAGAAATGGTTATTGATTTTCTTGAACGTATTCCGCCTGAAATTATTATTGACCGTATTTCCAGTGAGGCAACAGAGGAATATATAATTGCGCCGGATTGGTCGAGAATTAAACATGCCGCAAGAAATACTATCAACAAGTTATTTCTGTTACGAAAATCATATCAAGGAAAATACTATGGCAAATTTTCTTAGTTGCGGAAATTTGTAATTAAGCGGACGAATTCCGTTGCAAATTAAACGGTAATTTTTTCGGTATGGAAAATCAACTTACAACTGTGTATAATATCGGACATTTGTGTTGTTGTGATTGTAATGTTTATGAGGATAGTTTAAATTCAGCAAGTTGGCGTTTATTTTTAAACTATTCAGTAACTATTCAGTCGCGGGATTCAATTGTTTAGGAAAAAGGGGTTATGGAATAGGAACGAAGCAGACAAAAAACGCAACGCTTAAAGTAAACAACCCTTATTTGTCCAATTTCCCTTAGTAACAAACAACGCCAAAAAAATACGCCCTTATGTCTTTATTCTTTATTCTTTCAGTGGTGAATTTAAGACAAAAAAATATACTAGGAACGCAGGCGTTTCGCCTGCCATAACAAAGTAACGTTCCGTAGTTTCATGCAGGCGGGAGGGACGCCTGCGTTCCTAAAACGTCAAAAAAAAACATAAGCGAATAAGGACACGTCGGGGAGAATTTGGGGCTACTAAGGGTAATTTGACAAATAAGGGTTGGAATATTAGACCTTTTCGCTAACCTGTAGGAGACCACCCCTGACCCCTCCGAATGATGGGAATTATTTGCCTCCCTCGGAGGCGTCTTCTTATTCCCATCATTCGGAGGGGTTAGGGGTGGTCTCTGAGGAGTTTAAAGGCGGTTTTTTGTTGCGTTGATGTATTTTTAGGTTAGAGAAAAGGTCTATTGGGTCCGTTCGGAAAACGATATTGTTCCGCGCGGATTTATTGGGATTGTGCAACAGAATAGTTGACTATAAGAAACAAACGACTGAATCGTTAAACTATTCACGTTTTAAATTTCGTTTACTGCTGCCTTCTTACCTACCGGAAAGCAGGCTTTTACGATCTTGAATCACGCAATTTATAGTACGTACAGTATAAAGTTTGAACAAATTAAACCATCAACCATATTAATTGTTTTGGCATATAGGGAAGCGCTTAATTATCTTGCATCGCGGACGCGTGTTATTGAGTTGTGTAATCAACTTGGCGGCAGGATTGCGATCTGTCCTGATTGGCATGGTCGGGTGATGACTAGTAGTTGTGATGGTTTGGATGGTTATAGTTTTGGTTTAGTGAATGTTCCGGCAATAGATAATAACGAAAACAAAAACAAGAACGATGATTTTAGCGAAGAAGTTACGGGTTCTTTTGATATGTACGGCGGAGAAGATCAATTCACTCTTTCACCTGACAATGGTGCGTTTAGTCTTTATCATAATCAGGTTGTTAAACCTCAATTTATTTCTGATTCGAAATTATTTGTGTTATCTGATAATGGTTTTAGTGAGGGTAAATTTATAACAGACACGGAACCTCCGGATCCTGAAATCAGAATGCGCCGTTCTGTTGGATTTAGCAACAAGATTGGAACGCAGTTTAATTTTGAGATTTCCCGTGTGGTGCGTTTGCTTGAGTTGGAGGAGATAGGGGAAATTTTTGGTCAAAGTGTAGCGGTGTCGTTGGAGCAAACGGACACATCTTATGTTGCGTTTCAAACCAGCAATACGATTGTGAATCGTGGAGCTTCGGTTATGCGGGAGTTGGGGTTGGTGTCGATAAAGATCAGAAATATGTTGAATACGGAGATTGATTCGGTTGCGGTTGTTCCGTTTCGGACGGGGCGGGAAATTGAATTGGGACCAAGTTTTGGTGCGGATTTTTTTGATCTTGCGCCGCACAGTCAACTTCGTCAATTACCGCAAGCAGTATTGATTAGAGCGGATTGTAGGTATCATTGCCAAGTAGGTATTCCACGCAACAGGGCAATACCTTTTCTTGGGTCGGTTGATTTTCGCAGCGGGAATTTGACGTTGGTTTCATTTAATTTACCGGAGAGTGCGTGGGAGTATGATTATTTGAGCAACGCTTTTTGTGAAGTGGAGGTTGATGCGGTGGATGCTTTTGATTCGGGTTCAGGGATTGATTTTGTCAGTACGCGCAACAACAGTATTTATTTACGGGACAGTGAGCTTGTGCGGCAAAATAGTGAGCGGTTGAAATTGCGGGTTGAAGATTCGGGCAATTTTAGGATTGGTGAAATTAGTTCGTTGTATTCGGGCGAGGTTGTTCGGGTGTACAATCATGGAGGCTCGGATTCGGATATCAAACCAACTTTTAGGTATTGTGAATTTGATGTTTTTTCAATAGCGTGTGAACTTGTAAAAGGTGAAGCGTTGTCGCATGTGCAACATACATTACATATAAACGCCGACAACAAAACGCTTGCATTTATTGCCAAAGAAGTATTGGGCGTAAATTATGAACAAGCTTACGCAAAAATACGGTAACTCTTCATTGTAACTATTCAACTTAGCACAATAACAGCTTGAATTAGGGGTTAGATGGAAAGGTGTAAGGGGC
>JAITDV010000381.1 GCA_031282385.1 Planctomycetaceae bacterium
TTATTATTTATTGGGAACCTCTGAAAATATCTTTTACCTAATATCAATTTGTCCTTGTCCCATTAGTCCCTATCGTCCCTAATGTCCCTAACGTTTTTTGTGTAGGGACATTAGGGACAAATGGGACATTAGGGACTGGAATCCTTCAAGAAAAAACGCGTGATTAAAAATGTATTTTTAGAGGTTCCCGATTATTTATTATTTATTATTTATTATTTAAAATCCTGTAAATCATGTTTATCCTGTCAAAAAGATTATTTGGGCTAATTGTATTTTCATTTTGTTCAAGATATACTAATTGTTCGTTTTATTTCAAAATTCGTTTTCCGTTATAATAATTAATAATAATTGTTTATTATTTACTAAAAACAGTCCTGAAAGAACTTCATTTTCATATTTTAAAGTGCGAGGAGTATATTAACTGTTGTTTGGTTGTTGTTGTTGTTGTACATTCTTGTTTTGCAAAAAAATGAGCAGGAACACGTGATGAATATCAAAACATTTCGCGCCGATACCTTACAGGATGGACTTCGCCAAATCCATGAAGAATTTGGTGAAAACGCTAAAATTATGCACACGCGGGAAGTTGATATTTCACGCCTGTTCGGGCTTCGCCGTCAACGTTTTTTTGAAATTACGGCAGCGGAAAACAAAGACGATACGGCGCAACAAAAATCAGAACCTCCGGCAGAACATCACGTTGAACAACATCCTGTTGAACAACCACATCAAACAAATCCGTATGATTTCGTGTTGACTCCGCCGGTTCCGCAATATTTTCGTTCAGAAACATCGTCGCTCAATGCGGATATTCAAAAAACATCCTGGCAACCAGTTCCGCTGGGCGTTTGGCATCAACTCACACCGGAAGAACTCAATCCAACTATTTTACAACGTAGTCTTATTGCGTTATTTTCGGAATCCGTTCGGTTTGGCGGTCCGATTGATTTGTTGGACGGTAAACGTAAAACGATTGCGTTTCTTGGTTTGACCGGAGTGGGCAAAACGGCAACAATTGCCAAAATTGCCGCCCATTATCGGCTTAAAGAATTTAAACGGGTTGGGCTGGTAACGATTGACACGTTTCGGGTGGCGGCAACAGAGCAACTCGGAAAATATGCGGAAATGCTTGGACTTCCGATGGAAACCGTTTCAGAACCGTTTCGGATGAGAAACGCGTTGACACGATTGGAAGCGTGTGATTTGATTTTACTCGACACGCCGGGTACGAATCCGAAAAATACAACAAAACTTCAAATGCTTGGAGCAATGCTCGACGCGGCAAAAGTTGACGAAGTTCATCTTTTATTTTCCGCAACAACTCACGCCGCCGCACTTTCCGAAACGTTTCACCGCTTCAAACCGTTGGCGCCGACAGATTTAACGTTTACGAAATTGGATGAAGCGGTTGGTTTGACGGATCTGTATCAATTTCTTAAAACAAATATTTTACCGCTTCGTTTTTTTTCGTTAGGTCAAAATATTTCAGAAGATATTGAGGTTGCCGGAGCGGTTCGATTGGCAAGCCTTGCCTATTGAATCGGTTTTTTTTATTTTATTAACATAATTAACAAAATTTGCATCATTAACATCTGGGAACCTCTAAAAATACCTTTTACTTAATATAACGTTGTCCTTGTCCCCTTAGTCCTTCTCGTCCCTAATGTCCCTAACGTTTTTCCTGGCGTTCAGATGCTGGTAGTTAATTTAGGTAGATATGAGTAAGTATTGTAGGTAGGCGATCCTTTCGCCGAAGGGTTTTCACCCATTGCGACATAGCCGTAACACAAGGTAGGTAACAGGATGGCATAGAAACGGTATCAACTTTAAAAACAATAAATTTGTTGTGAGAGAAAAAATTTTTGAAAAGAAAATATTTTTCTCAAGCTACGGTAGAAAATACAATCCGTCTATTTGATATTAATACACTTTGGTTTTTTGCAACCAGTTAAAACTACAATAGAAAAAGTAATTTCCTTTATGCCAAAATCTTTAGATGATATGAACAATCCTGCCATAGCCAATAATTTCCATGATGCTATCTCATTGCTTGATGAAGTTACTACTTAAATTTTCAGATTTATGAATAATAAAAACATAAAAGTATCTAAACATAAAAAACATTATTTTCGTTATCTAGAAATACTATCTCGATCGGAAAAATGGATTAAATACATTTGTCGGTCAATTATAATTGTTCTTATACTAACACTTATAATTTCACCGATACTAGGTCAAGTAATGTTGGACTGTTTTATCATTTATTGTACTATTACATTGGGAGTAGCTTTTGTTTTTGGTGGAATAATATATCTACTAATGCTATATCACATGATCTGTGCAAATTATTATCTGTTCTACGAAAATAATTCCGAAGTAAATATGTTATCAAGTAACCAAAGAGCTACTGTAGAAAATTATTTAATTGCCGCAATGATTTTAGCACAGATCACATTAATTGCAGCCGTACTTATACTTGGTGGTATTGGATCATTTTTCTTAGGTGTTTCAAAAATAATTGAAATTGTAATGATGTAAGATTTTTTTAGATATCCATCAATCTAGGCTTGTTCCCAATATTTACACAACGATAAAATTGATTTACGATATCTGAATTTAAGACGATTTTCAGAAACATAGTAAAAATCATAAATATTATCAACAAAAAATGACAAATTTGTTTAAAATGTGTATAATGACATAGATTATTTTTGATGAAAATTTGTAATTTAAATGCTGGTCTATTGATATTGTATTAGTTTATGATAAATTAACTTTGATCTTTGAAAATTAGGTGATTTTAATACAAGAATTTCATTTTGGAACAATGAATTTGTTTCAAAATGCGGATAGTTGTTTGATTCACAAGATCGCAAGATTCATACGAGCGAAACATTGAGTTTTGCTGATATTGAAAAAACAAACAAGATAAACCGAATGACTGTAACGTTTCCCGAAGATGAAACGAAAACAAAGATTGAGCGCACTTCTTACGGTTATAACACCGACGGAATTCGGGTGTCAGCCCTCCATAAAATTGATGCCGATGCAGACGGAAATTTTGAGACGCATAAAAAAACGAAATATTTGAACGATTCGTTAAACATCACAGGATATTCACAAGTTCTAAAACAAACAGAATCTGATATTATTTCCAATGAAGAAATAATTACAACTTATATTATGGGATACCAACGTATTTCACAAATCGTTGTCAAAAATGGTACTGAACAAGAATATTACTTTACGTTTGATGGACACGGTTCAACGCGAGTATTACTTGATTTTGCAAGAGCCGTTACCCAATTCTATTCCTTTGATGCTTATGGAAATGCACTCGGTTTTAATCCTTCACAAGCATTAACAGAATTTTTGTACTCTGGTGAACAATTCGATTCAAAAATTGGTCAACAGTATTTACGGGCAAGATATTATGATCCCGCAACTGGAAGGTTTAATCGCCTTGACCCGTTCTTTGGGAATCT
>JAITDV010000472.1 GCA_031282385.1 Planctomycetaceae bacterium
CCTCCCTTCTGAGGGAGGCAAATAAGGCGACTCCTCCTTCGGAGGCGAATATTCCCCTCCTTTGGAGGGGCAGGGGTGGTCTCGGAGGAGTCAAGGTCGGTTTTACTACAAGTTAGCCAAAAGGTCTAATCGATAACTTATTTTGTGATGTGCAGTAATTTATTCTGATTTTATAATTTGGACAAGTTAGCTGAAATATTATGGTAAAAACGGATTTGCGTTACTTGAAAGAATATTTACAAATGTATGTATTTATTTTCGATACAAGTGATATTGACGGGAGTGTGTCCCTCTCCCGTTGGGCGATTTTTGACGGCGAGTTGATGTAAACGTATTCTACTCATTTCCCGTAACAGGATTGCCTAATCGACAATTACGTCCAAAAGTGCCTGAATTTCAAGTGTCTCAATTCCAAGAAATTTGAGTCTAATCGGTTAAAATCTGATTGGCAGAGATAGTCGGGATTGAAAACTGATTAGCTTGAATTTCAAAAAAACTGCGGAATTAATGTCACTTTTTTTCAGGGGATATTCCACAATCCGTTTATTATCAGAAACGAAAGGAAATTAGGAGATGAAAAAGAAATTATTGGGAGGTCTCGGCGTTATTGCTGCACTTTTCGCGCTGCAATTCGCCCAGACAGAAGTTTATGCAGGTTTATTCGACAGATTAAGTCCCTGCGCAGAAGTAGGCGAATGTAACCCGTGTGATGTTGCCGCAACTGACTGCGACCCATGCGGCAACGTTGATGCCTGCTACACAAAAAAATCAAAATGGTTCGTCAACGGCTACATTGAAACAGGTTTCTTCGCAAACGAATACGGCGCAAAAAATCAGTATGATAATGCGCTTCCACGTCAATATCGTACTTGGAATCAATGGAGTGGTAACACTAAATTTTTGCAAAATGTCGGTCAAACCGGCGGTCAACTAAATCAACTTTACATTTCAACAGGACGAGCTGTTGATGGCAAGCATGGTTTAGACATCGGCGGAACTGTTGACTTCACATTCGGTACTGATGCAAGATTCGTTCAAGCTGCCGGTTTCGAATATCAGTATGACAATGCCGGCGCTAAGGAGTGGCAATGGGGAACGGGTGATTATTATTCCGCGTTTGCTCAAGCGTATTTTGAAGCCGCTTACAAAAAATGGAATGTTAAGGTTGGTAAAGTTTATGCTCCGTTTGGCAGCAATAGCTACAAATCAACTGACAGATTCTTTTATTCATTAGCTGATACTTTTGCAATGGTACCGGCAACCGCACTTGCAGCCTATACTACATATACGGTAAATAAGAAATTTTCAGTTTATGCCGGTTGGGCGCAACCTGATCAATTCGGCGAAACCAGCCACGATAACGCATTCCTATTCGGTTTTGACTGGGACGTCGGCAAAAGACTTCATATTGCTTATGCTTTGGGGGTGGGAGAAAATGATAGATACAAAAACGCTGCTACTCCTTATACCACCGAATATTTCGTTCAATCATTGGTTGCAACTTACAAAATCAGCAGTAAATTGACGTCAATTTTCGACTGGAGTTTGTTTAATACAAATTATAAGGGAACCAATGGAAACACTTGGGAATATATTGGAGGTATTTATGGTATCAACACAGAATTGATCTATCAGTATAACTCAAGATGGGCATTCGGTTTCAGAAGCGGTTGGGGAAGAGATATCAATGACTATTGGTACAATGATAAATTTGCACATACTAGAAGTTTTGACAACAAATATACGTTTTCGCTTGGAGCGAACTGGACGCCGCGTAAATGGTTGACGATCAAGTCTGAATTGCGTTACGATAAATTTGAGGGTACTCGTGCATTCAATACCACTGATGATACTGGTGATTATCGTGATGATGCCGAGCATAAGAAGGATCAGTTTGCTGGCGGTATTTCGGCAATCGTTAAATTTTAAGCAGTCGGTTATAGATTTGTGATTCAATTCACATATATTGATTTTCGATGCAAATTCAAAAAGGTCAGCCAGTACAAGAAGTATTGACTGACCTTTTAAATTGTTCACACTTAAAAATTCGGTAACTATTCATTCGTGTACTGTTCGTACTATAAATTGCGTGACTCAAGAGCATCAAAGCCTTGCTTTCTGACAGGTATTTCCGATAGGTAAGCGGGCGGCGGTAAAGGAAAATTCGTAATATTTCAGAGGAAATTTCGTAACTATTCAGTTGGCAGCTCTACGCGAAAAAAAATTTATAGTAGGCGGCAACGCGGCGTAGCGCAATAACCGCCTAAAACTATCACATTTTCAACCACCCCTGCCCCTCCGAAGGAGGGGAATTTAATTCCCCTCCTTCGGAGGGGTAGGGGTGGTTTATTAATACGACTAAAATATTACGAAAATTCAAGTGCGAGCAGTTTATTAATACCACCCCTAACCCCTCCAGAGTAAGGGAATCATTAAATTCTCCTCTTTCTGGAAGGGAATCATTAATTCTCCACCTCTGAAAATGAATACAATTTTCAACAATCTTACAAATGACAAAAGAAATTTATGATGTGGTTGTGATCGGTTCTGGTTTGGCAGGAATGACAGCGGCTAATATTCTTGGACGAGCCGGTTATAGCGTTCTGCTCCTCGAACAACATTACCAACTCGGCGGCTTGGCAGCAACATTTAAACGCCGCGACGGAATTATTTTTGATGTTTCCTTGCATGGCTTCCCAGTCGGTATGATCAAAAGTTGCCGTCGTTATTGGAATCAAGAAATTGCCGACCGCATTGTCCAACTCCCCAAAATCCGCTTCGATAACCCGCAATTCCAACTCGAAACCACATTCGACCGCGAAGATTTCACTCGTATCCTAATCGAAAAATTCGGAATTGCCCGTGAAACTGTAGTTGCTTTTTTTGACAAAGCTCGCAGCATGTCTCATTACGATGATCAAAACTTGACCACCCGCGACTTGTTCAATGAATTTTTCCCCAATCGGCTTGATATTGTACGCCTTCTAATGGAACCAATAACCTACGCCAACGGCTCCACTCTTGACGACCCAGCATTGACCTACGGCATCGTCTTCTCAAACTTCATGTCAAAAGGCGTTTACACATTTCAAGGCGGAACAGATTTATTGATCGAATTGATGACAAACGAACTCTTGAAAAACGGCGTCGATATTTTGACAAATTCACCGGCACGAAAAATCCTAACCCAAAACAACAAAATTAACGGAGTCGAAATCAACAAAAAAAACGGTGAAAAATTACAGGTTCGTACAAAAGTTGTCCTCTCAAACGCAAACCTAAAAGGTACAATATTCAACATGGTCGGCAGCGAATTCTTCAGCAACTCCTTCATCAAACAAGCTGAAAACATAAGACTAAATAACTCAAGTACACAAGTTTACATCGCAATGAAACACGGATTCATGATCAATGAAGAAATTTGCGGAGATTTATTGTTCACTTCAACCGCCCCAGTTTTCGATTCGGCAAAATTACTTGACAAAAATATCACAAGCCGCACCTTTTCTTTTTATTACCCCAAAACACGACCCGGCACAGATCGCTGCTACGTCGTCTCAAGCACAAATGCACACTTCGACGACTGGAATAACTTGACCGAATCTGAATACAAAAAACGTAAAAATGAACTAATTGCTCAAACTACAAATCACCTCGCAAAATATATCACAAACTTAGAACAAAATATAGATTGGATCGAAGCCGCAACTCCAAAAACTTTTGAACGTTACACCGAACATTGGTCTGGCGCCAGCTTCGGCACAAAATACGAAGGTCTAAACATAAGCCGAAACCTAAACAACGAAATTAAAGGCTTGTTCCACGCCGGAAGCGTTGGAATTATCATGTCCGGTTGGCTAGGCGCAGTTAATTACGGCGTAATCGTAGCAAACGACATCGATGCCTTCCTGCTAAAATAATATCTGTTCGTCCCATAAATTGCGATGCTCAAGAGCGTAAAAGACAGATTTCTAATAGACCTTTTCCCCAACCTAAAAATACTTCAACGCAACAAAAAAACTACAACGAAAAACCGCCTTTAACTCCTCCGAGACCACCCCTAACCCCTCCGAAGGAGGGGAATAAGAAGATGCCTCCGAAGGAGGAGAATAAGAAGATGCCTCCGAAGGAGGCGAATTATTCCCCTTATTCGGAGGGGTCAGGGGTGGTCTCCTACAGGTTAGCGAAAAGGTCTATTTTTTTCGTATAGAGCTGCCTACTGAATA
>JAITDV010000476.1 GCA_031282385.1 Planctomycetaceae bacterium
TATTCAGTAGGCAGCTCTATACGAAAAAAATAGACCTTTTCGCTAACCTGTAGGAGACCACCCCTGACCCCTCCGAATAAGGGGAATAATTCGCCTCCTTCGGAGGCATCTTCTTATTCCCCTCCTTCGGAGGGGGTAGGGGTGGTCTCGGAAGAGTTAAAGGCGGTTTTTTGTTGTAGTTTTTTTGTTGCGTTGATGTATTTTTAGGTTAGAGAAAAGGTCTAAACTTGTCAAACCTGAAATTTTCGATAATTCTGTAAAAAATAGATTTTTAGAAGTCGCCTTGTGTTGTTTTTTTGGGGTGTGGGAATTTTGCGGCTGAGTAGTTATGATATTTTTTAGGGGGTTTCATTTATTTCTTTTATTAATTTTTCTATTCTTTCTTTTCTTGATTTATTACCAAAATCGGGGTAAAGAAATTTTAGTCTTTTGTATGTTTTTTGTGCTTCGGTACGGTTTCCTTGTTTTATGAAAATACTGATAATTTTTTCACGCGCATTCCACCATTGATCTGATTTTTCTTTTGTAATTATTCCAATTAAACTCCACGTTTTTACCGCCTCATTTAATAATTCATTATCATTTTGTCTCGATAAAATTTCTGCCTTCAACTCCAACAACATCAAATTGCGAGGTTCCGCTTTCAACATTCCATCTAACTCTGCTCTTGCGCCATCAACATCGCCCGACATTACCTTAATCTCCACCTGAAATCGCCGCACAAAAAATTGTTCTAACTCTGTCAATAAACCTAGTTGAATTTTATTTATTTGTTTCAATAATTCCGCGCTTTTGACATGATTGTTCTGTAAATTATTTGCAATAATCAACATAATATTTAACTGTGCAACCGTAACAGATTTTGCGGTCTTGCATCTGTCTATTGCCTTAACTAAAACCGGCTCTAACTCCCGCAATAAATCATTATTGACCGACTCCCAATAAAACACTGGAAGTCCGCTTCGATAAAATAATCGCTCTGCCATTTTAATTATCGTTACCGCATCCGCCTCCGTCCACTCCAAAACATCAACCCGTAAACGCCGCATAAACCAACTCAATTCATTTTTCGTTACATTAATATCTGAAATATCTGATTTGTCTTTGCTATTTTTGTTACGAATTTGTTTGAAACAACGATCCGCTGCCAAAATTGTATCCAACGCTTGCAAAGAATCATTAGGTATTTTGTCAAGAAAAACCAACGCTTCCTCAATCCGTCCATTAAACTCAAGCAAATTTGCCGCACGCAACATATATACTCCACAATCAGATACATCACCCCAACACGACACATAACCATTCAATACCGAAATATATTCATCAACTCCTAAACGTTTTGCCTTGAATAATACTGTTGCCTCATCTATTCCTCGCCGATACAACGCAATCGAATCCCGCTCGTGAACAAAACGCCGCGACACTCCACACAACAAATTCATAATCCGCTCTCGGCAACAAAAAACATCTTCCGCCAATTCCCGCTCAACCTCTTCACTCAACTCTGGACTTTGCGCCGCCTTCTGTTTTGAATTCTCCAATTGTTTGAGCAAATCATAAAGCAAACTAATCGAATATTGCGTATTTTTTATCGCCGCTTCTTTATCGCCCGCGCTCTCCAAAATTCGTCCGGCTAACTCAAACAACCTGACCGCATATTCAATTTGATTACGCTCACGCCGGTCTTGTGCCAACTCGCCCAAAATAACCGCTTTAATCGTACTCAATTTGGGATTGCTAACTGCTGTCTGAACATTATTATTCGTTCCGATTACAACCGCCGCACAATAACCGCTCGACGGAATTTTCATCTCCATTTGCCTGACCAATTTCATTATGTCCTTGATAACCATTAACTCCGTTCCCGAATCCGAAATATTCAACCGACCCGCTAAAAATAATCCCCATTCAAGTTTCGCCAAACAATAGTCCAAACTGTCCTCCGATAACAATATCCGAAATCGTAATAAATTATTAATATCCCAACCGGATTTGTCTGACTCGCTCGCAATACGACTATTTATCGTTACGTTATTTGACACGGCAGCCAAAAATCTTATCCGTTCCGCCGCTATCCGTAAACGCAAAACCTCCGGCAACTCCAATTCACCCAACCTCAATTCACTACCTGAAAGCACATTAAATGATTTGTCCAATTCGCCCAACAACCGATAACACACCGAAAGTTCTACACGCGCACGAATCGCCAAATAATAACAATCTTGAAGCCGATCCGGTATCTTTGAATCAGATAATTTCAATTTGTCAGAATAAAATTCCAACTTGCCTTTAGACCAACTATCAAAAGAAATTACCAACTCCTTCAATTTATTGTAACGATTATTATCCACAGGAATTGTCAACGTATAAGAAATTTCTGCAAGATACATGTACAAATTAATATTGTCGGACAAAAAAGTTACCTGATTCGGCAAAATAGAATTTTGTTGCGCGGTGAAATAAGAATTGATTTTTTTGAGTTGTTCGGTTGACGTCAACAATATTTTTTGCGATTCAGCATTAAGTTTAGCCGCCTCATTACTCGCCGCAACCTCCGACTCAAACCTTATCCGCACACCAATCAAATACCGCGAAACCGCAAACCGAAATTGCAAACGAATCAATTCCAACTTTTCAGCAGAAAATGAATCCGCAGACAATTGATCAGATTGTAATTTTTTTATACTGTCTTGAAATTCCGATTCAAATACAATAAGTTGGTTAAATAATTTTGAACGCAAAGAACTTGAAACAGTCAATATCTGCAAAGTACGCGAATAAACTAGCGACGACGCAAGAATATATTTGTCCTTGCGGCTCAAATTTTGTTTTTTGCATTCGTTCCGATATAGGATTTCAGCTGAATCAAAAAGACCGCGCTCCGCCAAACCTTGTAACAATTCCGCACAAGTTTCCACGCCGCCAAAAATTTCACAACTAGCCCGATTATTGGTTACAAAAAAAATCCAAAAAATAAACAATAATCGTACAAAAATTTTAATTGACTTCATAATAAAAAATTAAATAAAGAATAATGTCAACTTCTAAAAAACTATATTCAGAATTATCAAATTTTTCAGGATTAAAAAATTTAGACAAAATAAGATTTTAGAAGTTGCTCAAAGTAAAGCATAAAGATTAACACAGAATAAAAAATAGTAAAAGCAGGACAGTACCGATTAATAAACTGTTCACACTTTAACATCTTTGCGCCGCCGAATTCTAATTGTGTTCAGCATAGAAATTCTAATCAACCACGTGAGCATAAATTATGTTGTGATTTTCGGACGAAGGTCCCATTGTACTTACAAGAACTAACCTATCGCCGCGTTCAAATCTGCCGACTTTTTTTCCAACCTCAACAATCTCTTTCAAACTCTCACGCGGGTCTGACGGCGCGTTGACAATTGGTATAACTCCCCAATACAAATTCATTCTGTTAAGCACTCTTGGATTTTGACTTGTTCCGATTATTTGTACTGAAGATCTAAGATTCGATAACCCCATCACAGATACACCCGACCGCGACGCAATAAGAATCCGTTTTGCATTGATCGCTTCCGCCAACCCAACTGCCGCACTGCAAATCGCAGTTGTTACAGATAATTTACCTTCACTTGACTTATTTTCATTTGATTTATTTGCGTCGGATCTATTACTGCGAATTATATTCTGTACACATAAATTTGCATTACCTGAATCTATTTTATACCAACCGCATTTTGTGATAAATTTCTCCGTCTCCTCCGCAATCCGATTCATCATCCGCACCGCCTCAACCGGATATTCACCAACAGCCGTTTCACCCGATAACATAGTCGCATCCGCACCATCAAGAATCGCATTGGCAACATCAGTCGCCTCCGCCCGCGTCGGAATTGTGTGCGAATGCATACTCTCAAGCATCTGCGTAGCAACTATCACCGGTTTTAATTTGCGCCGGCACGTATCAATAATCATCTTTTGCACCGTCGCTATCCTCGCAATATCAAGCTCAACCCCAAGATCACCACGCGCAACCATTACACCATTTGCAGCATCTGTTATCTCTTCTATATTTTCAACCGCTTCCTGCTTTTCTATTTTGGCAATTATATGCGGAATTTCACCAAATAAACCCGTGTTGCGATGCGCAGTCTCCGCCAATATCTCACGCAACTCATGAATATCATCCGCACTACGCACAAAACTCAAACCAAGAAAATCTACTCCCGCACCAACCGCCCACTTCGCATGAACTATATCATGAGGCTGCAACGTTTTTATACTCAAATTCACTCCAGGTAAATTCACACCTTGACGGCTACGAACCGCACCGCCTTGAATCACCTCACAAATCACAGAACCATAATTCTTTTCAGAAACCCGAAGCGTAACAGTCCCATCCGCAAGCATAACATTGTCACCAACATTCAAATCATCAATCAATTGTTCATAAGTTGTCGTAAAAGTATTAGGCTCCGTTGTTTTTTCGCCGCGAATAAAACGCATCGGAATTTTCGGATCACAAATATAAGTACCGCCCGCAATCTCGCCCAAACGCATCTTCGGTCCCGCAAGATCCGCAAGAACCCCTATCGGACGACCAAGTTTGCCCGCCGCCAAACGTATAAGATTAAGACGGCGTTGTGCCTCTTCCGTATCCACACTATGCGCCATGTTCAAACGAAACACCGTTACGCCGCACAACATCAATTGCGTAAGCATAGACTCACTGTCACAAGCCGGACCAACCGTCGCAACTATCTTCGTCCGCGATGGACGTTGAGAAGGAAATATTATCTCTGACACGTTATTATTTTGTTGGAAAATAAATGGAATCTCCAAAAATCAATTTTATCCGACTTGATAAACTGAATTAAACAAAATCGAAAAAAATCGGTCTTACAATTTTTTAGAAATTCCAAAAGGTTTGTTGATATTTTTATTATAAAAAATTGCGATTGAATAAAATAAGATAAAATAAGATAAAATAACACACTAATAAATCTTGTTCAAAAAAAACTCACTTTAACGCCGCCGCAAATTCTTCCGCCAAAGAACATGTCATCGCAACATCCGCAAGTTCACTTAACTCATTCAGATTTTTTTTATTTT